>CAYRCN010000083.1:0-7542 GCA_964422805.1 uncultured bacterium
TGGAAAGAAGAAGTCAACCGTCGCCAACAGGAGCTTGAAAAACTTCAAAAAAGTCTGGAGACGCAGTCATTTATATTAACCGAGGAAGCGAGGATGCGTAAGGTACAGGAAATACAGCAAAAGAAAGCAGCGCTTGAAAGTTATATCAACGATGTTTACCGTAAGGACGGTAAAGCCGAACTTTTAAATAAAGAATTGATGCAGCCGCTTCTTGCGGAAATAGATACTGTCGTATCTGAGATTGCTAAGGAGGAAGAATTTACTTTCATCCTGGACGCGTCTACCGGTGTTGTTATATACGCTGAAGATATGTATGATATAACTAGTAGAATTATAGAAACTTTAAACAGGAAGTATATGCCGGAAGTAGAGGGTCAAGAAATCGAGTATTACATTTTTAACTTTAAAGAAGAAGATGCTGATTCCAAGTCAAAAAAACTTGGAACCATTATTAAAAATCTAATAGGTACGGGAATGAAAGGTTTGGGAGATATTTTTGAGCAAATCAAGTTCAATGAATTGTCTGCTGCGAAGACCAGTCTGGCGATAGAAGACGAAGAGGAAGTAAGTGAAAATATTTCTCTTGCTGTTCAGTTTCTTAGTATGTCAGGAGTGGATTTTATTGTAATAGGAAGAGTCTGGGTTGAGACCGGCAATATTTTCTTTGAGTATTCGATTGTTGATAAAGAAAAAGAAAAGGCTGTAGTAACCGAGGAAATCGAAGTTGGAGTTGAAGAAAACCTTCAGGATAAGATAGCGGAAAATGTAATACCTCAGATAGCTAAATTGTACAAGTGAAGATAAAGGAAATTGCCGGGCTTTTAGAAAGTGGAGTAAATGGCGATCCTGATTTTGAGGTAAAGCGCCTTTCAGAAATAAAAGATGCCCAAAAAGGGGATCTAGTATTTTTCTTCAAGGAAAAGAAGATAAAAGAAGCAAAGGGATTAAAAGACCTTGCTGCTATTGTTCCGGAAAATGTAAATGAGTGTTCTGCAAGGTCGTGGATTAAAGTAGAAGATGTGAAAGCTTCTATGTTAAGAGTCCTGAAACATTTTTATCCGGCATCCATACAAATCCCTGAAAACTGTTTGATAAAAATTGAGGATTTCGGACACGTCAAAATCGGCAAAAATGTGCTTATAGGGGAAAACGTTTCTATTGGTGACGATTGTATTTTGGGTAACGGTGTCAATATTTTTCCGTCTTCTTATATAGGAAATAATGTGGGAATAGGCGATAATAGCATAGTATATCCTCATTCGGTTATTTTAGATAGGACTAAGATTGGACACGACGTTAAAATTTATCCGGGAGTTGTTATAGGTTCCGATGGTTTTGGATATCATAGGATTGGGGGAGAACTGGAGGCTCTGCCGCATATTGGCAGGGTTGTTATAGGAGATAGGGTAGAGGTAGGAGCTCTGACTATGATCGATAGAGGAACAATAGGGGATACAATTATTGGAGCTGGAACGAAGATAGATAATTCTGTTCATATCGCTCATAACGTTAAGATAGGAAAAAATGTAATTATTCTTGCTCAGGTAGGTATAGCCGGAAGCTGCGAAGTGGGGGATAATGTGGTGATTGCCGGTCAGGTAGGGATTGCTGATCATGTAAAAATTGGAAAGAATGCTGTTGTTGCTGCTAAATCCGGTGTAGCAAAAGATGTTGAAGCCGGAGAAGTGGTTTTTGGATATCCTGCTGGTAAGAGGGCAAGCGCGATACGGAATGTGAGTTGCCTTAAGCGGCTCCCTGAACTATTTAAAAGGGTAAAAGCTCTTGAAAAATCTAAATGAATTTTTAACCATTTAGCCACCAAACTATGCGAACCGCTATTAGCTATTCGCGTTCTCTTTACAACTCAACACTCAGTAAATTCTTCCTGCCTTTCGTTCGATCTTCTTGTTTTTTGAATGTTTCGTGAATATTCTTCTCTTTATTTTCTTGTTTTCTGTTAACAATTCGGATCCTTCGTCAATTATTTACTATTCGGGTGATAAAATTTTCTTTAATGTAGATTCATCTCTTGTCCAAATCTACGGAAATGCCAGTGCGAAGTATGGGAAACTAAGTATCTCGGCTGATACCATTTTATATAATTTGAAAAAAAAGTTGCTACATGCCAGAGGTAATGTCCTGTTTAATGATGGTAATAGTGATATAAAAGCAGAGGTAATGAGATATGATGTGGATCGTGAAATTGGGGATGCTTTGCACGCTAAAACCGAGGCGGAAAACGGATGGTTTTACGGAGAGCAGATTAGATATTTTAAAGGTAATATCTTAAAGATTAAAAATGGTTATTATACAACTTGTGAGCTCGATCCTCCGCATTTCTGGTTTTATTCACCGAAAATGCGAATTAATATCGATGAAAGTTTGGTCGCCGAACCGGTTATGCTTTTAGTTCGGGATATACCTGTCTTTTTTGTTCCATTTTATTTGCAATCAATTAAGAAAAAAAGGTCTTCGGGTTTATTAAGACCTGAGTTTGGGACTTCTTATTATACGGGTAATTATATAAAAAAGTTAGGTTGGTATCAGACTCTTGGTGAACATGCTGATATTATTTTTTATCTAAGTTATTATACCAAGCAGGGTATTCGCTTTAATATCGATCAGGCACGATGGAATTTATTGCCTTATAGTGGGGGTTCTGTAACGGGTAATTATATTAAACAAAGAGAAAATGATGAAGAAAGATGGGAGCTTACGGTTGATACGAAAACGAAAATACCGGGAGGAATTAATTTAAATGTTGATACGAAGATGAAGTCTGATCCTGCTTATCTAAAGGATTATGAGCCCGGTGAAGTTGACCGCCTGCTGCAAAGAGAGATTAATTATAATCTTAACTGGAGCGGTGAAATTTTGAATACGAATACTAATATTGTTATGGATCATAGGGAAAATTTAACAACTGATCAATTGTATGAAAGATGGCCGTCTGTAAATATGACTTTTCCGAATTTTAGCTTAGGTGGTATTAATATTAGGAGTTTTTATAAATTTACCAGAGACCAAAGCGAGCACTGGGCTTCAGGATTTTCGGGAAATTCGAACTTGAATTTCAACTTTTTTGTTTTTAATATTAATATGGCTCTTAACGGGCAGAGTGATTATTATGAAAATGTTTTTATTAATCATTGGAGAACATCAACGACGGTAAAGACAGATATATATGGACTTTCTTTTTTCGGAATACCGCCCATTAGTAAATTCAGGCACAAAATAACTCCTTCGGTTTCTTTCTCTTATGCACCGGTTCCCGATAGCTTCAATGTTGCTCCGATTTCTGGTTTTTCCCTTCCCTCCGGGCGAAAATCTTTGAATGTTTCTGTGGATAATTTATTTCAATGCAAAATCGGTAAAAGAAGATTTGATTTTGCATCCTTGAGGTTTTCAAGTAATTATCAATATCAGGAGGAAAAATTTTCTCCTGTTTCTATTTACGGCAGGTTCTGGTTGGGAGATCTTTTTAAGCAGGATTATTCCACCACTTATGATTTAGATTTACGTGAATTTGGTGATAAAAGAGTCAATACGGACCTGAAGTATGGAACTAATTTTGGGGGATATCCGCTCGATTTTTATCTCAGGCATTCTATCAGTTTTACCGAGATAGATAGAATTCAGCAGGCTGATGCAGGTATCAATTTGAGACCGACTCCTAATTGGAAATTAGGGATAATGACGCACTATGACTTTGAAAGAGGGAAGGTTACAAGTAGTAGGATAAACCTTACAAGAGATTTACATTGTTGGGAACTTGTGGTTTCTGTGAACACCTTTGGCGATAATTGGGATTATAGTTTGAGGCTCGGTCTTAAAGATATTCCGGAATTGAAAATAGGCAGGGAGACGCTGGGTGGCTTTATGCCGTGAGGAATTGGGATGAAGATCAACTAAAATTTATTACTGTTTAAAGCCCAACCATCCTACCAAAACTATTGAACCCCAAAGATTATAAATACAAAAAGGTTTTTGTTTTTTTGCTAACAGCTAAAGGCAAAAAGCTAATAGCTTAATTTACATGTATTCTCAGATTTTATTTTATCAACGGATATTTTACGGTCTTTACAAAATTACCGGATTCAAACCGGTAAAAATACAGTCCGCCTGGTAGATTCCCGGTATTAAACCTAACATTATGAATCCCGGCTTCGATTCTTTTGTCCGTCGGTGTATTAATTTTTTCCCCCAGTAAGTTAAATACTTTGAGACATACTTTACTGGGTTCGGGAATTTGAAATTTTATATCGAGAAATTTTCCTGAATAGTCGGGAGTAATTCCGAGAACTTGCAAGCTTTCCCTGTGTGTGTCTTTTTCCGGTATAGATGAGAAGGCTTTGGTAACCCTAATGTTATCAAAGTAGATATTCATTCCTTCCAGAGTGTCATGCTCGGCGACGATGTCGAACCAATCTACAGCAGCCCAGGTAAAATCCCCAACTGGATCATACCATGTCCCTTCATCCCAGGAACCGTGTTCTGTAAATTCCTGTAACGGTATCTGTACATGATGCCACTGCCCGTCCCATTGTACTGTTTGGTTATCAATTGTATAACGCATTCTCCAGGGATGGTCATCAGGGTCTTCTGTTTTTGTATCTATAAAGCGAACGTCAAATTTGATATCAGGATTGTTACCCCTGACCCAGAAGTCAAAAGCGTAGTTACTATCAACTAATATGGTCAGATCCTTTACCGGGTAGAAATCAAATCCGATATTAGAGTACTGCTCAACTCCTGACCAATATATGCAATGTCTTCCCGCGTAAGTATTATCTTCCGAGTAAAAATCTAAGATACCTTCACTGTGCCAGCTTGAGCCGAAAATATTTTCGCAAACATAGTCAAGATACATGTCGAAACAGGTTGTATCGGGTTCAAGTACGTAATCTTCCTGTGGGGGAATATTAAAACCTAATGCTTCAAGAAGTTCGACGTTTAAATCATAGTCAAACATTTCATTGGACCCCTCTTCGAAAATCCCGAAACCTCCTTCATAGCCCCATATCGTCCAGGCAATACCGTTTTCCTCAAGATAATTTCTTACTATTTCGTGCCAGAAGGTACGGTCTTCATTATCGCTATTAGGTATATGAACACCGAACTCGCCGCAGAGTAGAGGAACATCACGGGTGTTTTTAAAATTTACGGCAATATCTATTAGTTCGTTTACACGTTCTACAGTACCGTCAATTTCATAATTGTCTATAAGATCTTCTATCCAGGTGCCTAGAAGCTCAGGAGGACACTCAGGCATTTCGTCCGAGTTATAAGGGAACGGAACTCCTCCTAGAGGTTCCATCGAGGGGTCTGTCCAACTTGCTCCCTGATGGGTAAACAAAAAGGGGTCATAAAAGTGGAAAGTATATATAAGATTAGTGTCATCATATTCAGGCATGGCGCTTAAATTATTGTAACTATTCCAATTTGCAGGGCCGACGATAATTGTGTGTTTCTCGTCCACCTGACGAATCGAATCAACGACTTCTTGTTGGATTTCATTCCATAATGCGTCGGATATACCGTGCGGTTCGTTTAGTACCTCGTATAATATATAATTTGAGCGTTCTTCATAGTGGTTTGCTAGTTGTTTCCATACAGGGATTAAGATATCTCCTATATTGGGATCAGTATCAATAGAAGGATCAAATGTATGGTTATCGAGAATAAGATAGAGTTCAAGTTCCTCGGCCCAGCTGACTGCACTATCTAAAAAATAGGTAAAGAGAGGATCGATTGTGTAATCCGGATGGCCGTCTGTCATTGCGTGTAAATTAATGGGCAGTCTTATGACGTCGCATCCTAAGTTTTTGATGTTAATGAACTCATCTTTTGTGAATTTCGTAAATTGAATTTCCTGTGCACTTGGCGCCTGAAACCAATTTGTTAGATTGATTCCACGATGAAAGGGCGGCTCAGAACCATAAAGAAAACTAACTATAAGGAACCATGTTAAAATAACTTTTCTTATTTTACCTTCCTGTATACAATATTAGTTTAAGTTGTGGTCTCCTTAGTAAAAACTTTCCCTATTCGTTTCCATCGAACTTTTCTGAAGAATGATGTTATAGGGACTTCGGGTTTCCACGACCAGTAAATTAATAGAGGTGTCCCGGATATGTTGTCGAGAGGTACCGGTCCCCAGAATCTCGAATCATCGGACTCGTCTCTGTTGTCTCCCATGGCAAATACATAACCCTCCGGAACAACTATGGGTCCGAAGTTATCCCTTACATGGGGATAATTCTGTAGCTTTCTCTTTTTCCATAAATTCTGAAATAGTTCGTTTTCTATATTTAGAGGCGGATATTCTTTTGAATCCCTGTGTGAAATGTAATCCGCGTTTATATCTTCACCGTTTATGAAGAGAATTTTATGTTCTATATAAACCGTATCCCCGGCTACGGCGACGCATCTTTTTACAAAATTCGTATTGTTGAAGATACCGTTACCGCCAAGAGGATAGCGAAATACAATAATCTCTCCTTTTTTTGGTTCTTTTACTCTTAATAAATATTTGTCAGTGAAAGGTAGTTTTATCCCGTATTTAAGTCTGTTTACGATCAGAAAGTCACCAATAAGAATTGTGTCTTTCATTGAGCCTGTCGGCACGTTGAATGTTTGGACTATAAAACCTCGCAAGAAAAGTATTATGCCTATTGCGATAATCCACGATCTGATTTCTTTCCATATTTTTTGTTTATCTATCATTTTAGCCACTTCCCATGACATTTTTTAAACTTTTTTCCGCTTCCGCATGGACATGGTTCGTTCCGTCCAATATCTTTTATTCTTTTTCCTTCTTTGTGCAATTTACTGACCTCCTCTTTGAATCTTTTGTCCAGTGTAGCTTTCCCTACCGTTGGTATCTCTGTTTTAGGTGTTACTATTTTTTTCTGCTCGGCAGGCTTTTTGATTTCTTGTCCTTGTTCAATACCTTTAAACTGCTCCTTTACTTCTTCCCCCTGAACTTCCTGCGGTGCCTGCACGGCTTCAGGCCTGAATCTATAGAGCAGTCTAACAGCATTCTTTCCGATATTGTAAAGAAGTTCTTCAAACATGCCATAAGATTCTCTTTTGTATTCTACAAGTGGATCTTTTTGAGCAAAACTTCTTAAGTTTATACCTTCTCTAAGGGCGTCCAACTCGTATAAATGATTTCGCCATTCGTCATCTATTATCTTTAATATTACCATTCTTTCGAAATGTCTCATATTTTCTTGGCCGACAATTTCTTCTTTGGCTTCATATTTTGACTTTACAAGCTTTCGAAGATTTTCTTCTAATTCGGCTTTTTTTATTTCCTCTATTTTGCTTTTTCCAGTATCAAAATCTATTAAGAAAAATTCGATTAGGTCAGACCTTAGTCCTTCGATATCCCATTCTTCGGGATATCTGCCGATTAGGTAGGAATCAAACATTACATCAAGCGTATCGTCTGTCCAATCCATAACTCTATCTTTTAAGTTTTTTCCGTCTAAAATGCTGTTTCTGATATCATAAATGACTTCTCTTTGTTTATTCATT
>CAYRCN010000084.1:0-7521 GCA_964422805.1 uncultured bacterium
AAAAAACTATTATTATGATTACGTATATAAGAATATAAGAATTTACTTATATAAAACACTGGTATAGAAAAATGAGAGACGAAGTAAAGAAAATGGCAAAAGTTTTTAAAGCGTTAGGCGAACCGACGAGGTTACGAATAATAAAAACTCTGGCTTCTGAGGGAGGATATCTTTGCGTAGGCGCTATCTCAAGAAGGCTTGGAATTTCACAACCCGCGGTCTCCCAGCATTTGAAAGTTCTTAAGGAAGCGGGCATCCTCGATTCAAGGAGAATGGGTTTTCACGTACACTATTTTGTAGACGCAAAAACCTTAGAGGGCTACAAAAAACAAATAGACGAACTTATTGAAAACGCGTTTAAAAAAAGCAAATACCCTAACGATGAAACCTGACTCTTTTTATATAAAAAAATTTTCTGTAGTATATAAGTTATTAAGCATAAACCAAAAAGGAGGCTTTATGAAAAAATTGTACATGTCTTATCTTGTCTCTGTAGTGCTTGCGCCTTTTGTCTTCTGGCTTTACCTGTTTCTCGACCTTGTCTGTGCCCCAAGAGCTGTTGTTTTTGAGGTGGTAACCGGAGTATTGTCATTAGGGTTTTTAACATTAGCGTATAAAAGCAAAAAGGCTATTATGTTCTTATTTCCGCTTATCGTACCTATCTTTGTTATTATCTCGTCTCCAATAATTATGGTTAATAGATTGGGCGCGGAAAAATTTTTAAGTCAGAGGTTGCCGGCCTACTCTACATTTGAAATTTTTGCGATATTTCAGGTAATATTGATTTCGGTTTTGATTGGGATGAACAAACGGATAGAAAAATAGAAGTAGTGTGTTTAGCGTAAAAAAAATCAAAAAAGGAGGAACGATATGAAAAGCTCAAACAGGCTCTCAGTGCCTGTGATTTACATTAAGGCGGTTATTGCTTTGATGTTTATCCAACTGGCGCATAAAGCAGTTCGGGAAATACCCCACGGTTTGCAGATGACCCGTATATTTCCAAAAATAGGGTTAATCTTTTTTACCGCCTTACTTATAGCTGGGATAATTGGCGTTTTTTGGAGGCACAGGTGGGGTCTTATCTTCGGAATAATTGGTGGTAGCTGGATGATTGTGCAACCTTTCCTGGTTCACGGAATAATGAGGGTACCGCATTTAAACGGAATCTGGTGGTACCCGATATTTCCCATTATTCAGGGTGGTCTGATTATTTATTTTTCACTACTTACATGGCAGAAGGATAAAGAACGCGTAACTCTAACCTAAAAAGGAGGCATTTTATGTGCTCGAGTTTTAGTCATTGCTGCGGTCACGGTAAGCTAGGCAAGAACTTCGAACGCGAGATAGAAAAGACCGATAACGGGCTAATCATCAAAATCAAAGCGAAAAACCCGGGAAAAGCAGAAGCTTTGAAGCAGATGTATGAAGCTCACAGGGAGCTTTGCGGCGAAGAATGTGATTGAGCCGCATCAAATCAAAACGGAGGGGATGTGTTCCCTCCGTTTTGGTTTTAAAAAAGAGTTTGCTTCCTAAAACCTAACACCCGAGACCTATGTTTTTCAATTAAAAATTCAACACTCAAAATTCAAAATTATTCCCTCCCTTGACTTCCTGGTTTGTCTCTTTAAAATATACTATAATTATAACTGGCAAAAAAAAGGAGAAAGGGATGAAAAATAAATTTTTAAAGAGTGTAAAATTTTTGTGTGTTACAGCTTTGGCATTAGCTCTTCTTATAAATTTAGGATGCAAAAAAGAAATAGAAAAAATAAGAGATGAAATAGAAAAAAAAGAAGTAATTGGAAAGTTTAATGTAGTAAGAACGCAACTTGACACCACCGAATGGCGTACTGTCCCTGGAGATGGTTGTTTGCCAAGCATTGTTAACTATGATTCAATCTACTCAAAATATGTCTATGTTGATAATTCAAATCCCGAATATAGCGGGCTTGTGGCTGACGCCGATTCTTTTAAAAGCGCAAACCCTTACACAGAAAGTTCGATCGTCGATATGGATAATTTTTCAAGCGATTATGTAGTACAAAATATAACTGTGATTTGGTCGGGAGACAGTGATTATGATCTTAAAGTTTATCTTGACGGAGATACTTTTCTGCGCGAAGATGATTGTAGTTCAGGATTGAAGATTCAATTAGATCCCGGATATTATGAAATTAAAGTCTGGGATAAAAACGCAAGCGAGGAGTCATTACGGAATGTATGGGTAAACGTTGTCGGAGGTTCTGAGCTCGAAGACCACATCATACACAATATCACCTATCTTGAAAAAATAGGTTCAAACTATGCGTTAGGGGAACACACAGCTTCGTATTATTTTCAAGTACCGTCTTTTTCAACAGGGATAACTGCCGAAGGTGGTTTATTTGTATGGGTAGGAGATGAAGCTGTTAAATTAGACTTCGGCACCGCCTTCCAGTTAATTGTTGATAATGAGCACGCTGACTTTGGTAAAATTTACTATTGGGGCGGTGATGCATGGATATATTCCGGAGAAGAGATAGCGCTTAACAATGAGTTCTTTTACAAAGTTACTTTCGTCGTATCTGTAGAAGACAGTTCCGCTTCGATTACTTTTGCGGCAGAGGAAGACACTTTTCAATTTGATGATATTTTAAGCGAAACGAAAAAAGATGAAAGCTGGTCAGCTGAAACTATTGCTCGCTTACAAGCCGAATGTATCTCAAAAGACGGAATGAAACATATCGTTAATGTTAAGGACTTTTTATGGGACCATGAGGGAGGTTCAGGTATAGATCTTTTGGATTGATGGAATAATTAGAATACGAGGATAAGAAGAAAGAATAAATTTCTTTTAAAATTTTCCCTTAAACCCAAAAATCTAATACCTGTTTTTTCACTCGAAACTTTAACCTCGAAACCCGAAACTCTGTTATCACACAAAGCCATAAAGGGCACAAGGAAATGGGACGCAGATAAACGCAGATTGACAGGATTTTGTTTTTACTATTTAACCATTTATCTATTTTAATGTACGTGAATCCTCTACTTAATTTGACAAGTACTTAATAAATATAGCTAAGACCGGAAAATCTGAGGATTTTGAAACGGAGTCATATAAAGAGGAGTGAACGTAAGTTCCCTCGCCAAGTATTTCTAAATGATCAGCAGGTCGAAATGAAAAACCTAAAGAAAGAGAGAGTCTGTTGGAGAGGAGATCGGAATATGAAAAAGAAGGTATCATATAGGGTATAAAGGTTTTGTTTCCTAAGGGAAGAGAAAAAATAGGGCTAAAAGTAAACCCAGCTGCAAAAGGAATATATGACGCACTAAAAGCTACATTTTCATACGAAACTTTGGTATGAAATCGCATATTCCAAACTACATCTTGATAGATAGATTCTGCGGCAGAATTATCATTCTCAATGCCTTCAAATAATATTTCATCTATAGTGGGATGAGGATAAAGACAATGAGTAGAAAAGCTAATTTCCCAGTTAACTCTTCGTGGCGCCGGCACAGTAACGAACGTTTCCCATCCTTGACTAAATTTAAAAATTAAGGCACTTGACTTTACAATCTCTAAACCAGACCCTAAACTGTCTTTTACAAAGTCATTAAACTCCTGATTAAGTGTTTCTACACCCATCCCAAAACTTACCCCTTCTTCAATTACCGGGGATTCAAGATTGGAACATGGTATAGTTGTGCAACCTAATATAAAAATTAAGAAAAAAAGAATAAAAACAATAAAAAATTGTCGTATATTTTTAGCCATTTTTCTCTTTCTCTCCCGCAATCAAATAATAAAGAATTTCATCCATTGTTTCTTCAAAAATTGAATTAATAAATTCCGTTTGCTCTAACTGCGAGAAACCGGAGAGTTTTTTCCTTTTTTCGGCGGAGAAACTCTTTGTAAGCAAAGAACCATCTTTTATCCTCTCAATATTTATGGTTACTTCCATAATACCTACGTATTCAATATTACCTGCCGCCATGCCCACCGAAGAAAAAAGAGGAACCATTCCGAGCGTTAGCAAGTAACCGGAGGACGTCTCATTCCCGAAAGATAACACCAGCAAACATAGCAAACTGGCACCCAAAGCGGTACAACCGGATATTTTTGATAAGACCGAAGGTCTTTGCTGGAGCCACAGATGATCGAGCGAGCCCGAAATAATATAATCGGCAGAGTCAGGGTTGGAAGTTATTTTTGAAATCTTTTTTACTCCGGAAGAAAGATTTTGTCTTAAAAAATCTGCGGGAGGCATAGGTTCAAAAGCAACTTCTGGCAGCGGCAAGAAAAAATCATACCCCAAGCCTCTTTTAAAAGCAGGCGTTGTACCCCTTTTTTCAATTTCCGGTCTCTTATCTTCAAATTCAGAGATATAGAAAATTTTCTCGTTTTCGAACTCACCTATCAACCTGGAGGAATAATCCAATTTGACAATAGAACCGCATCCACCTAGAAAGCAAACAATCAGCACAACAAAGAATACTAAACCAAAATAACTAAATTTACCATTCCTACCAGCCATCTCATCCTCCTTATAACAAAGTGCTTTGTTATATAAAGTATTATAATGATTTTTTTAAATTTGTCAAGGGTTTTTTTAAGCTGATGCCCGGCGGCCCGTATTTTTCTATTTTTTCCCTAAACCTAATACCTGTTTCTTTAACACGAAACTCTGTTCTCACACAAAGCCGCTAAGAACACAAAGTTTTTTTTGACTAATGACCAGTGACTGGTGACTCGGTGCTCCGCACCGCGCTTGACTTATTAATTTAGTACACTAAATTAATACTATGATTATATGTTCCTATTTAACTGTTCGACGATTTGACTGTTTGAGTATATATGAAGAAGGTTTCTTGAAATTAAATAAGCAAGCCCTCACCCCTCCAGCCTAATAAGTTATATATCAAGTATAATGTCTATCTAATACGTATTAACTTTCTAACAATTTGCTTTTCGGCAACCTTAGTAAGCAGGAAATAAATACCTGGAGACTGAGTTTTTCCATTGTCATTTGTCCCATCCCAGTCAATTGAATATTGCCCTCTATTTTGATGCGCATCGACCAAGGTTTTCAATTTCTGTCCAAGAATATTAAATACCATAATTTGGACATTACCACTACGCTCCAGACTATATTCTATTTTCAAACCATTTGAGAATGGATTTGGACTGCATTTGATGTTTACTTTCTTATCAGTTTTCTCGTCATCTCTTTCTTCAACGCCGGAATTATATCCTGTTCCGGAAAGGAAAACTTCTATCCTGCTTTCCAGAGTATCGCTGGTAAATATATTTAGAGTATCATTACAGTATGCTTTATAGCCAGGTTTAAAATATACTTCTATCTGTATAGAATCCTCTGGCGCAATTTCTTGCGGAAAGCTCAGCGTATCCGTCCAGAAAACCGGTGTAGAATTTGTTATACTGTCAATCATGAGTGTGTCTGTAGAGAGATTCTTAGCAAAAAAGTCCCAGCAACATACTGTATCATAAGTTTGAACATTACCGAAATCATGTAAATACTCTGACAGGAGAATATTCCCTGTTCCTCTACCCAGGAGATGTATACGTAAAGTGTCAAGGAAAGGATCATTGGAGAATACTAACAGCGTATCATAATAGAAAATTATTGAATCCGGATGCAGAGAAATTGTTGTTAGTAAGCTGTCTTGGGGAGGAATCGACTGTGGAAATGACGGGCTTATTAGATCGATCACATAAGGATTCTTTTCTTTGACGCTATCTATCACAAGAGTATCATTGCCAACATTTTTTATGCCGAAGGTTTTTGTGCTTGAATCACCGATAAAGGCACTTATCTGAACAGTATGAACAGATGTATCTATTTTGGGGATTTCCGGATAGTATCTTGTCCAAATAGAATTACCCATAGGATCAATTTTACATAAGTAGGCGTCAATCCCATGCATTGCATATCTCCCTCCTGAATAACCTCCAATAAGAAAATTACCATTATCGATTTCTTCACCTATATAACCACAGCAATCGTCAGTAGGGTATAAGTCTCTGGTCCATACGGTATCTCCATTGCTATCAGCTTTAGCTATAAATATCGCATCAAACTCGGAATAATTATTATCTACATGTCCCCAATCAAAATATCTGCCACTCAATATAAATCCCTTGTCAGTGGTTTTATTAACGGACTTAAAAACAAAATCAGGATTATCGCCAAAGTGTCCTATACCTTTAGCCCAGATTTCATTACCAAGCGAATCGGTCTTCAATATAAAAGCAAGGGCTCCATATGAATCGCCGGTTACAACAATTTCTCCATTACTCAAGGACTTTAAATCATAACCTGTACTTGACTCATAACCGTAAAAACCGATGTAAGTATACGACCATAAAGCAGCACCCAATGTATCTAATTTAAGTAAGATTGCTTCTCGTTGAGATTGTCCGGTGATTAAAATTTCTCCAGCCGCAGTTAATTCGCATGCATTACCTTTATCATCATCAAGGGAATCTCCATAGGTATATGCCCATATAGGAGCCCCTTCATTATTAGTCTTAATAAGATATATATCCCAGTTATTTGCTGAAGTATATTTGCTGCCAGTAACAATAAAATCTCCGTCGTCAGCAATTTCTAAATCATTGGCAACCTCATCATCCGAGCCACCGTAAGTTTCGAACCATAGAGAGTCTCCATTGTGATTAGTTTTAAGCAGAAATATATTATTATCATCACCGGGATTTATCTGGTATGTACCCGTACAGATAAATCCACTATCAGAAGTTTGCTTTACAGCGTTTATTACGATTTGATGAAAATTACAGTATGTTTTACTCCACAAAACGTTTCCGGAGGTATCAGTTTTAATCAACCATGCACCCTGTTTTTCAACCTCTTGTATATTTGTTCCCCCAAAGAGGTAATTCCCTTCAAATGTCTTTTGCATACTCCGAAATTCATCACCATCTTCTGCGTTTAGAATAATAAACGAAAAAAAGAATGAAATTGTAAGGAAATAAAATTTAAATTGTTTCACAGTTTACCTCCTACTGAATACTACTATTATAATTATTTTTTTTTGGATGTCAACCCAGTACCCAAAATAAAGAGACGCAAATTGACAGGATTTTGTTTTTACTATTTGCCCATTTCCCTATTTATCTATTTGACTAATCCGAAGGAATCCCGTCTTCGGTCTTCCGTCTTCGGTCATCGGTCGGTTTTTTTTACTATCCAACCATCCAACTAACCACAAATTAGTCCAATGTCAAAACGAATATCTCACACAAAGCCACTAAGAACACAAAGTTTTTTTTGACTAATGACCAGTGACTGGTGACTCGGTGCTCCGCACCGCGCTTGACTTATTAATTTAGTACACTAAATTAATACTATGATTATATGTTCCTATTTTCCCATTCAACGATTTGACTGTTTGACTATGTATGGATAAAGTTTAGTGGAATTTGGGAAACAAAGCTTGACCCTAATGTTATAAAATTATTAATAGGAATAAGAAAAAAATCCCAAAACGTCGAGTAAG
>CAYRCN010000085.1:0-7446 GCA_964422805.1 uncultured bacterium
CCATGTGTACCTATATAGAGACTCCTGAAATAAAAATCATTATAGATCCCGGATATGCGATCATGCAGCATTCTTATCCGATGGAAGAGGAAGAAAAATTGGATTTTTTGAATGCTGCCGAACAAAGGGTGAAGGAATATACAAAAAAAGCCGATATAGTTATAATAACTCATTTCCATTATGACCACTATAAAAGACCCATTGAATTTCCGGAAAGCTATATAGATAAAATTACCTATATAAAGAATCCTAATGAATGGATTAACTATTCTCAGTGGAAAAGAGCCAGAACATTGTATAAGGATTTGATGAGCGTGTTCGATAACGTTTTTAAGATCGATGAATTTACTAAGAATCCGGAGAAAAAAAACTATCAAGACCCCTACAATAAGCTAAGTTTAGCGCAAAAAAAAGACTTTGGCGATTACACAAGCAGACGCGAGGAATTATTGAAAATGTGGAGAGCCAATATGTTTAACAGTGTCGAAGCCTGGATGAAAGAAAAATGGCTGACTGAATTAAAGGTGGCGCGAACCAGTATAAATTTCATACGTAAAGGAGTAATTAATTTTGGCAAAACCAGCATTAGTTTCCCGGGTACTTTATTTCACGGAATAGTGTATGCAAAAACCGGCTGGGTAGAACCAGTGGTCGTTAAAAGAGATGATAAAATAGTCTTATTTTCTTCGGATATTATGGGTCCTAACATTGAAGATTACGCTCAATGGATAATAAAAGGGAACCCTAATGTAATAATACTCGACGGTCCTTCAACATATCTGCTGGGTTACATGTTTAATCAGGTCAACCTGGATAGATGTATAGAAAACGCTTCGAAGATTGTACAAGAAACTGATTTCGACATTATGATTTACGACCATCATTTACTCAGAGAAAGGAAATTCAGAGAACATATGGGAGATTTCTACGATACGGTTTATAAAACAGGGAAAGTCGTTATTACAGCTGCCCAGTGGTTTGATCTCCCGCCTCTTGTGGATTTAATTTAGTGAATATTTTTAACTTAAATTAGTACTATTTTTAGATATCTATAAATAGGTAAGGAAAAATGTATGGTTTTAAAAATTTCTATTTTTAAAGGAGGAAAAATATGGTTAATTTAATAGTGCTTGCTGTCGTAATAGGCGTAGTTATTTTTATAATAGCTACCTATAACGCGTTCGTACGCTTGAAAAATCTCTGCAATAATGCCTGGAGCGATGTCGATGTTCAATTAAAAAGAAGGTATGACCTTATTCCGAATCTTGTTAATACGGTTAAAGGTTATGCAAGCCATGAGAGAGGAGTACTTGAAAATGTTACAAAAGCAAGAGCGGAAGCGACTGCGGCAAAAACTCCCGGTGAGCAGTCAAAAGCCGAAAATATGTTAACCGGCGCCCTTCGTCAGCTTTTTGCGGTAGCTGAAAATTATCCGGAATTAAAAGCAAATACAAATTTTCTGGATTTACAGAAAAATTTATCAGAAATCGAGGATAACATTCAAAACGCCAGGAGATATTATAACGCTGTTGTGCGTGATAATAACATTAAGGTTGAATCCTTTCCTTCAAATGTAATTGCTTCGATTTTTAGCTTTAAAAAACGCGAATTTTTTGAAATGGCGGAAGGGGAGAGGGCAGTACCAAAAGTTGAGTTTTAAAAATGATATTCCTTCTTTTAAGCTTATATATACAACTTTTTGATAGCGAAATAAAGTTGAGTCAGGATGGTTCTTTAGACATAAAAGAAAAAATAACCGTAAACTACGACGGCGGCTATCATCACGGTATTTACAGGGATATTCCCCTTGAATTAAAAGGCATTGCGGGTAATTTTTCATTGGGTTTTAAAGTACGTGAAGTCTTAATGGACGGCGAGTACGTACCTGTAAAAAAAAGCACCCGTCGTTACGGCGGAGAAAAGGATTTAAGGCTCCGTATAGGGGACCCCGACAGAACAATTAGCGGAATTCATGTATATACAATAGAATATTCTGCTGTACTTGGAGCAAGATACTTTAAAGAATGGGATGAATTATACTGGAATGTAACAGGAAACCGCTGGGAAGATAGGATCGATTCATCGCATTGTACGGTATTATTTCCGGATCCAATACAATTATCAGACGAAGATATAAAAATATTTGTTGGCGTATATGGTTCAGATAGAACTATCGATAATTACACTTTAACCAACAAAGAACTTTCTTTTAGTACCGGCACTTTATATCCCGGCTACGGATCTACGGTAGATATAAGATTTCCAAAAGGTTACCTAACCAAGCCCCCTTTATCGACAACCTTCTGGCTCAAACTGAAAAGCTATTTAGGGCTTCTGTTAGCCGCTCTGTTGCCCCTCTACACATTTATCTTCCTATTTAAACGCTGGATAAAAGAAGGAAAAGACCTTCCGACAGGCACAATTACAGTTAAGTATAATCCCCCCAAAGATTTAACTGCTGCTGAAGTAGGGACTATTCTCGATCAGAGGGTGGATTCCGTTGATATAACATCAATATTGTTTGATCTTGCGAGGCTGGGATATTTGTCGATCGAAGAAATAGAAACAACCAAGTTCTTTTTCCTTAAAAATACAGATTTTAAGATTAAGATATTGAAGGATATGGAGTTAGGCAGGGAGAAGCATTTGAGGGAGTTTTTGCGTGGTTTAAGGGCAAAAGGGGGTAAAGAGTTTCTTATTTCGGACTTAAAAGGCGAGTTTTATACTTATGTTAAGGATGTAACGGAAGAACTGTATAAATCGGTCAGGGAAAAGAAGTATTTTTACGGAAATCCGGATAAGGTGCGAAAAAAATACACGGGCTTTGGTGTTGCGGGTTTGTTTATAGGTTTTCAGGCTACAATATTTGCAGCCGCAGCAACATCGATGATATTAGCCGGTATTACAGTCGGAATTGCCTTGAGCGGATTAATAACGCTTATATTTGGTCCTGCAATGCCGAAACGCACATACAAGGGTAGAGAGGTGTTAACGGATATCCTTGGATTCAAAGAATTTTTAATGAGGGTAGAGAAAGAACGCTTAAAAAGAATGCTTGAGCAAAATCCGACTATTTTCTTCGATTTTCTCTCTTATGCAATAGCCTTAGGTGTAGTTGATGAGTGGGCGCAGCAATTCAGCGGGCTCCAGATAGAGACTCCAAACTGGTATAATACTTACGGCGGCGTACATGGACCCATTATGGCAAACCGCATAACAAGTTCAATCGGAAACTCGATTAGCGCATTTTCGGCGGCTTCAAGCCCGCCGAGAGGAAGTTCAAGCGGGTTTTCTGGTGGCGGAGGCGGCGGCTTCTCCGGCGGCGGAGGTGGTGGAGGCGGTGGTGGAGGCTGGTAAAAAAACAAGCCTATTTAGCCCAAATACTTAAAAATAAACATCTTGATGACGAATTATGACCTTATTTTCTTTGCATATCCAACGTCTGATAATATATATTATGTAAACTTATATATTGTCAAAATCCAGGCGTGGGCGGTCATTTTAAAGGAGTTTGTAAGCGTAAACGACAAAATTTGGTTTAACTTCTTCCCTATTCGCGTATTCTTCTAAATTTACATTAAATTCATTATAGCCATGCAAGGGGTAATCATCAGTAAATTTGCTTGTATCTCCGAGAGAATATCCGTAAATTACTTTGATGTTACTGAATCCGGCTTCTTCCAGGAGTTTTTCCATTTCTTCTTTAGGGTAAAACCTCCTTCTGCTTTCTACCGTAGTCGTATTGCCATTTTCAATAAAAACAAGAGTCCTGTGTTCGAAAGTTCCGTCAAAAGATTTTTTGCTTCTAAGAGTTACTGTTTTGTTAGCATCCAACTTTAATTCTCGTTCAATCCACACATTGTCTGACGCAGGATCTAAAAACAACATCGGAAAAAACAAGTCGATGATAATCAAAGAGTTATTACTCATAGACAGGTGCGCATTTCTCAAAAACTTACCCGGATACTCCAAAATATAATTAAAGGTGTAATAAGTTATAAAAACCTTATTGAAGTTCTTTTTTAGCGGTTCCGTGGATAAATCATGTTTCTTTAACGATAAGCTATTGGAATTCAAATACTTCATAAGCTTGATTTGGGCGATCCCAAGCATTTCCTCGGATATGTCGAACCCTGTGATATCGTTTAAGCCATTTTCCAGCAGGTATTTAATAACTCTTCCTGTCCCGCACCCTATTTCCAGTATTTTATCGTTCTTATCACAAAAAGATCGGTACAGGTTCAGGTCATCTTTAAAATCATTTACGTATACATCGTAGTACTTCGCGAACTTATTATATGCTTCAGCTGTTTTAGCATTATTCATTTTGATTAATTTTAATCCTTAGAATGCAAAAATCAATACCTGGATTAGTGTATTGGTTAATTAGTAATAAAAAAATATATCTTTATGTTCTCTGTGTCTCTGTGTGATAATGATTTTGGGGTTGTGAAGGGATTCTGTATTCTGGCTTCTGACTTCTGACTTCTGTGTTAAATTACAATATTCAAAAGCCTATCCTTAACAAATATAATCTTTCTGGGTTCGGCTGTCTCAAAAAATCGGCTTACGTTCTTTATTTCTTTGGCTAAGGTTAAGGCTTCATTCTGCTCTATACCCTTGTTAACCTCTATTCTTGCCCTTAATTTCCCGTTTACCTGCACAATCAGTGTATATTTCTCCTCTACAATGCCTTCAGGGTTATATTTTGGCCAATCTTCATTAAACACCGATTCTTTATTTCCGAATTTACCGTACATTTCTTCGGATATAAAAGGCGCAATGGGTGCAAGGAGCAAAAATAGACGTCTTAAAGCATATTGAGATAGCTTATCTTTTTTCTTATAGGCGGAAATGCTGTTTAAGAACTCCATTAAGGCCGCAATTGCAGTATTGTAGCCGAAATGCTCGATATCTTCGGTAACTTTTTTTGTGGTCTTTTCAGTTTCCTTATAAAGAGCCTCTTCCCTATCTGAATCAGTTAATCGTATATCATCTTTATTGAGTTGTTCAGAACCTTGTTCGTAAAGCCTGGTTAAAAACCGCGTAGAGCCTTTAATGCTTTCTTCCTTCCAGTCAATATCGCTATCCGGAGGACCAAAAAAGAATATTGCAACTCGCGCTGCATCTATTCCGACTTTAGCAATTAAGCTTTCCGGATCTACAACATTACCCTTTGATTTGGACATTACATCACCCTTTTCGTCTCTTACCATTCCCTGGTTAAAGAGGCGAACAGCCGGTTCTTTAACGGGCGAATAACCTATTTTGTGCAGGAATTTAGTGAAAAAACGCATATATATTAGATGTCCTGTAGCATGCTCGGCTCCACCTATATACAGGTCAATAGGCAGCCATTTTTTTGCTTCTTTTTTATCGAAGATTTCCTGAGCATTTTTTGGATCGAGATAACGGAAATGATACCAGGCAGAATCTACAAAAGTATCCACTGTATCCGCATCTCTTTTTGCATCTCCCCCACATTCAGGACATTTTACTTTTGCGAAACTAGGATGCGTTGCCAAGGGTGAACGAGCCTTGGGTATAAAGTCAACCTCATCAGGAGGTGGCAGAAGAACAGGTAGGTCAGCTTCCGGAACCGGAACTACACCGCATTTATCACAGTGAATCATGGGAATCGGAGCTCCCCAATATCTCTGCCTTGATATCAACCAGTCGTTCAAGCGGTAGTTTACAGAAGATTTACCAAGTCTTTTTCCTTCAAGGTATTGTACTATTTTATTTAAAGCTTTATCTGATGGCATTCCATCGAATTCTCCGGAGTTAACCATTGTCCCGGGTTCGGTGTATGCGGCGTCACCGAGGGGTTTTTCACCTCTTATTACTTCTTTTATTGGTAGGGTGTATTTTTGTGCAAATTCGTAGTCTCTCTGGTCGTGAGCCGGTACGCACATAATAAGACCCGTACCATATGAACCAAGCACGAAATCAGCTACATATACGGGTAGTTTTTCGCCTGTTATAGGATGAATAACCTTAAGTCCTGTATCTGCTCCTGTTTTTTCTCTGTCCTCTCTTGTGCGCTCTATATTGCTTAAAAGCAGCGAATCATGTATATATTTCTTAACTTTTTCGTTTGTTTCGGCAATTTTTTCTGCTAATTCACTTTCCGGTGAAATGCACATGAAAGTTACGCCGTAGATTGTATCCGGTCTTGTTGTGAAAATATTGAATTCTTCTCCGCTTTCTAATCTGAACTTTATTTCTGCCCCTTCTCTCTTCCCTATCCAGTTCCTCTGCATTTCTTTTATATTTTCAGGCCAGTATTTTAAGGTTTCTATATCCTGATAAAGTTCTTCTGCGTATTCTGTAATTCGCACAAACCATTGTTTTAGCTTTCTTTTTTCTATATCCGATTCACATCTCCAGCACTTGCCGCTTTGAACCTGTTCATTAGCAAGCACAGTTTTGCATCCCGGACACCAGTTTACATACGATTTATCCTGGTATAAAAGGCCGTTTTTGTAAAGCTGGACGAGAAGCCACTGTGTCCATTTGTAATATTCCGGGTCGGAAGTTGCCACTTCTCTTTCCCAATCGTAGCTAAGCCCTAATTTTTTGATTGTTTTTCTTGCGGTTTTCATATTGTTGTAAGTCCATTCTTTAGGGTCTAAATTCTTTTTTATAGCCGCTTCCTCAGCGGGAAGACCAAAGGCATCCCAGCCAAAAGGATGCAATAAATCTTTCTTTCTCATTTTTTCCCATCGCCATTTTAAGTCCCCAAAGCAGTAATTTCTAAAATGCCCCATATGAATGTTACCGGAAGTATACGGCCACATTTCCATAATGAAATACTTATTTTTAGGTTTGCCGGGAGTATTAAAAAGCGCTGAATCTTCCCATCTTTTTCGCCATTTATTCTCTATCTCTTTAAAAGGATACATTTGAAATTAAATTAATCTGTGATTTTTTAACTTTTATTATTGATTTTGAGACTTTTGGATATCCTGTTCAAGCTTTAAGAGTTCCTTTCTTCTTGCTTCTATTTTACCCGACAGAGCTATTTCTTCTCTTCTTTTAGCGACTATCCGCTGGGTTAATTCGAGTTCTTCTTTTTTCTTAGCGCTTGTCTTGCTGTCTGTTCCTAGTAGTTTGTCAAAAAGAAGTTCCTCTTCCGATTTTTCTTTTTCCTCCTTTGTCTCTGCCTTAGTTGCTGTCGCGGCTGTTTCTAGTTCTGCTTTAGTGGGCATAGTTACTTTTTTAGTTTTAAGAGCCTCTATTTCTTTTTCTAAATCTTTCTGCGTTTTCTGTTTTTTAGCAACTTCTTCCATAACATTTGCTTTAGTTGTTTCTAATTGTTCGATTTCTTCCTTTAGCTGTTGAATCTTGTTTTGCAGTCCAGGACTACTCTTAGCAAATGCTCCTTTTGGCATTTTTTCTGCTGAAACCGGTTTGCTTAAAACGGTTCCCGTTAAGAAAAGAATT
>CAYRCN010000086.1:0-7339 GCA_964422805.1 uncultured bacterium
TCTCTTGTATATTGTATTTCGGGATTAATAACTCCACCATTGCCTTCTCCTCCGATTACAGCTTTTTTTTCTTTCATGACTTTAACCACATTTGCTTCCCCTACAGGAGAACGATAGAATGGTACTCCGGCTCTTTTTGCGATATCTTCAACACTTTTAGTAGTAGATAGATTTACTACTACAGGCCCTTTCCTTTTACTTAAAACGGCTTTTGTGGCGAGAGCTATTGTGTATTCTTCGCCTATTGGGATTCCCCCTTCAGAAACAAGTGATATTCTATCGCCATCCGGGTCAGTTGCAAAGCCTGCGTCGGCACCTAATTCCTTTACTTTCTTTGCTAAACTTTTAAGGTTTTCTTCCCGTGGTTCAGGTATCCTTTTGAATTCTCCGCTTGCATCGCAGAAAATGGGAAAAATTTCAACATTTAAAGCGTTTAAAAACTCCTGAAAAGCCAGGGAGGCTCCTCCGTTGACACAATCTAACGCGATCTTAAATTTTTTCTTTTTTATTAATTCTGTGTCTATTCTTGAGATAGAGAGTACTCCTCTTATGTGATTCTTGACCGCTTCTTTATAAGTTTCCAATTTTCCATAATCTTTTGCCGGACTCCAGGAAATATCATCTTTTTCCATAGATAGGAATTTTTCGGCTTCATCTTTACTTAAAAACTCTCCCGAATGGTTTACTAGTTTTAAGGCATTCCACTCAGTGGGATTATGTGAAGCTGTAATTACTATACCTCCCATAGCTTTTAATTTTTTTACGTTGTATAATAAGGTAGGAGTGGGGACAAGGTCTATATCGATTACATCAATGCCTATACCTAAAAGGGCGGATATTACGGCGTTTTTAAGCGCAATTCCGGAAACCCTTGAGTCTCGACCCACAATTATTTTCTTTTCACCGGTAGAATTATGTGATATAAATTCGCCGAATTTAGCGGCAAAGTTTAAAATGATTTCCGGATTAAGTCCGTTACCTACAATACCTCTAATTCCGGAAACGCTTTTTATAAGCATCTATTCGCTCCAATAGATTTTCAAATCCTTCTTTTGTTTTTGCAGAAATAAAAACAGCTTCCGGATATTTTTTCTGGAGATGGTTAAACAAGGCCGGTTCTATTACCTGGTCTATTTTATTAAAAGTAAGAATATTATCGGAATCACCGATTTCTAAGAAATCCATTACTTTTCTGGTTTCGTCAAGCTCTTCTTCGATTTTCTCAGATGAACTGTCAACCAATATAATCCTTAGATGAGAATTTTTAGCTTCTTCAAGGGTCGATTTAAAAGATGACATAATTTCGGTGGGTATTCCTCGAATAAAGCCGACCGTATCGATCATCAGGAATTTATTATTATCAGGTGTTTCTGCAATTCTTGTGAGGGGATCAAGTGTTACGAAAAGATTATCTTCCACAGCAGCATTACTGTTGGTGAAAGCGTTTAAAAGTGTCGTTTTTCCTGCGTTTGTATATCCAAGCAATGCTACACTGAAAGCCCCTTCTCTGTTTCTTCTCTGTATATCCCTTGTTTTTTCCACCTTTTCTAATTCTTTTTTCAAATGATTAATTCTCTTTCGTATTTTCCTTCTATCAACCTCTAATTTTTTTTCTCCCGGGCCACGCGTGCCGATTCCTCCGCCGAGTCTTGAAAGTTCTTTTCCGTGTCCTGTTAATCTACTTAGACGGAAATTAAGCTGAGCAAGTTCCACCTCAATTTTCGCCGATTTTGTTCGCGCGTGTTGAGCAAAAATATCGAGAATTATATCCTGTCTATCAAGTACTTTCTTTTCTGTTATTTCTTCTAGATTTGATATTTGTGCCGGAGAAAGAGCTTCGTTGAAAAGAAGAATATCGACATCTATATCTTTTAAGTAATCAGCCTTACCTTTTCCTATATAAGTAGCTGTATCAGGTTTTTCTTTAACCTGTATGATTTTTTCTACAGGATGAGCCCCTGCTGTTTTTGCAAGAGATTCCAATTCTTTTAATTCTTCAATTTTTGATTTTTTTTCCCTACTTTTTTTTACCAGACCTATTATTAATGCTCTTTCTTCTTTGTTTTCTTCTATAGTATACATTTAAGAAGTTAACATAGAATCAATAAAAAATCAAGCTCGAAGATAAATATAGACTAATAAGCTTTCCCGAAAATTACTTTTTGTCGGGTAGGTTTTCCGGTGAATAAGCATTTACCTTCTTCTTTGCTATTCTCTTCTTCGAGTGGAATACAGCGTATCGATACATTTAAGTCTTCCTGTATCTTTTTCTCTACCGCTTCATCTTCTTTAAAATAAGCAAGTACAAAACCACCATGTATTTCCGGCTTTTCGCTGTTACGAGGGGTGAAGAAATCGTAGAAATCTTCTTTAGAATCCATTGTTTTCGTATTGTATTTCAATAACCTGAGTGCATTATCATAAAGTGAATTTTGGATCGAGGTTAATAATGCGGGTGCGTTTTTGATGAATTTCCCGGTCTTTAAGGAGGAGTTTTCGTGTGCGGGCGTATCTCTTCTACTTATGGTCACTTCGTCTTTCTCGATTTCTTTTGGACCGATTTCTATTCTGATTGGAACTCCTTTTTTCACCCAGTCCCATTTCTTTCTACCTCCGGGAATTTCGCTTTTATCGACAAAAACCTTAAGAGGAGAATTGTTATATATAATTTTCGAAAGCTGCTTTTTTATTTTATCGCAGTGTTCGAAAACCTTATTTTTGAATTTATTGTTGGGAAGGACTGGTAGTATTATTACGTGTAAGGGGGATAATTTCGGAGGTAAAACAAGCCCGTCATCATCGCCGTGTACCATAATTAAACCGCCTACCAGGCGCGTAGATACCCCCCAGGAAGTTGTATACGCGTATTTTAATTTTTCATCTCTGTCTAAAAACTTTATATCTGAGGCTTTGGCGAAATTCTGACCTAAATAATGAGAGGTTCCCGCCTGCAGAGCTTTATGGTCCTGCATCATTGCTTCCACACTGTAAGTTATGTCTGCCCCGGGAAATTTTTCACTTTCCGTTTTTCTACCTTTAATAACAGGCATCGCCATATCGCTTTCCATAAAATCAGCGTAAACATCCAGCATTTTATGCGTTTCTTCCATTGCTTCTTTTTCTGTTGCATGAACCGTGTGTCCTTCCTGCCATAAGAATTCAGTTGTTCTAAGGAACATTCTGGTACGCATTTCCCATCGTACAATGTTTGCCCATTGATTTATCAATAAAGGAAGGTCTCTATATGACTGGACCCATTTTGAAAACATTGCCCCTATTATTGTTTCTGAAGTAGGACGTATAACCAGAGGTTCTTCGAGTTCGCCAGCAGGTACTAACCCACCGTCTTTTCCCTTTTCCAATCGGTGGTGGGTTACGACCGCGCATTCCTTGGCAAAGCCTTCTACGTGTTCTGCCTCTTTTTCAAGGAAGCTTTTTGGAATAAACAGAGGGAAATATGCGTTTTGATGCCCAGTTTCTTTGAATCTTTTGTCTAATTCCTTTTTAATATTTTCCCAGATAGCGAATCCCCAGGGTTTAATTACCATACATCCCCGTACGGGCGAGTTTTCGGCAAGGTCAGCCGCTTTTATTACTTCCTGATACCATTCCGGATAGTCTTCATTTCGTGTCGGCGAAATGGCATTTTTTCTGTTTTTCATTTATGCTCCTTCTTCAGTTTCGCTTGAATTTAATAGTTTAAATCGAATTGTCAACACCTATCCAAAACTAATATTACACAGAGAACAGAGCGCCCCACCACACCCTAATAATGGGACGCAGATAAACGCAGATTTGAAAGGATATTTTATATGTTTTTTTATTTTAATTTGTTCTTCACTTGAACCCTGGAAGCCTCGAACCCTTGATCCCTAAAACAAAAGGGGCGCTTGCGTTACACCCCTTTAATCTAACTTTAAAAAAGCCGAAGGTTTTCTACCTGATAACTAGAGCCTTTCGGACTGCCTTTCCTTTAGAGGTCTTAAGTGATAGGAAATATAGTCCTGTAGGTAGATTTGAAACATCAAAGTCGACTCTCTTTATACCCGAAGTTGTATAACTCAAGCTCTTCGTGGATAAAATCCTACCTGCGAGGTTTAGTATTCTAAAGTTCACCGTAGTTGGTCCATCTATAGAAAGCGTAAGCCATATTTTATACAAAAAAACTTTCATAGTTGAGTCTGAAACCATTTAAACGTTTCGCGAAGCCCCTCTTTGAAATTCACTTTAGACTTCCATCCAAGTTCTTCTGTTGCCTTCTCGCAGTTAAGATAAACTTCCGAAATTTCTCCTTCGCGGGCTTCTGCCAACTCTGGTTCTATATTCCTCCCGGAAATATCTTTTAATATCGAGAAAAGCTCCTTAACTGTAGTGGGGGTACCTGTTCCTATATTGTATATCTCACCATCTCCCCTATTCATAGAAAGAATATTTGCTTCGATTATATCCGAAACGCATACATAATCTCTTATCATCGAACCGTAACCATACAATACCGGTTTTTTCTCTTTTATTAATTGATTGCAAAATATGGCTACCACTCCTGCTTCGCCGTAAGGGTCCTGCCTGGGACCATATACATTTCCATAACGTAGACTTGTAAAAGGAACCTTTTTCCACTCTGAATATACTCTTAAGTAGTGTTCGCAGCACAACTTAGCCACGCCGTACGGAGATAAAGGCTTGGGTAATAATTCTTCATCCGCGTACTTTGCTTCACCATAGATAGCTCCTCCTGTGGAAGAGAAAATAAACTTTTTTATCTTTGTCTTTGTTGCAGCCTCTAACAGGTTTAATGTCCCTCTTATATTTATCCCTTCGTCCCAGAGAGGGTCTTTTAAAGATTTTCTAACATCTATCTGAGCAGCAAGATGAAAAATGAAAGACGGTGAATACTTTTTTATTACTGCGGCTATATCCTGGTCACAAATATCTTTTTTTAAGAATTCTGTAGCCTTATTTAAATTTTTCTCGGAACCGCTCGAAAGGTTGTCTATAACCAAAACTTCCATCCCCATTGAAAATAATCTATCTACAAGATGAGAGCCTATAAAACCTGCGCCGCCTGTAACTATAACTTTATCCTTCATTCTTTCTCGCCTCCGATCGTAAATAATCTCTTATAAACACATCAATATAACCGTCGAGTACTTTCTTTGCATCTCCTATTTCAGTACCTGTTCTATGGTCTTTTACTTTCTGATATGGATGAAGTACGTACGAACGTATTTGATGTCCCCATTCTATATCTTTTTTGCTTTTTTCCATCTTTTGTTTTTCTTTTTCCAATTCTTCTACACGCATTTGATACAACTTTGATTTCAATATCTTTTCTGCAATCACTCTATTCTGCATCTGTGAACGTTCGCTTTGACAGGTAACAACAATATTAGTTGGTTTATGTATTAAACGTACAGCCGTGTTGGATTTGTTAACATGCTGCCCGCCGGGACCGGAAGATTTGAAGGTCTCCAATTCTATATCTTCACTTTTTACTTCTATATCAATATCATCTTCCACGAGAGGATATACGAAAACAGAAGCAAAAGAAGTATGCCTTCTTGCGCCAGAATCAAAAGGCGAAATGCGAACTAAACGATGAATGCCCCGTTCGGCTTTAAGATAACCATAAGCATAATCTCCTATTACTTCCAAAGTTACATCCTTTAGCCCTGCTTCATCCCCTCTCTGATAATCTATAATTTTATATTTATACCCTCTATCTTCTATCCATCTTGAATACATCCGAAAAAGCATCGAAGCCCAATCACAGGATTCGGTACCACCCGCACCCGGATGTATAGACAACACAGCATCTTTTCTGTCATTTTCTTCTGAAAGAACAATTCTTAATTCAAAATCTTCTAATTTATCCCTTATTCTGTTTTCTTCTTTCTCTATAAGTTCTACACTTTCACCTAAACTTTCCAACTCGGAAAGATACTCAACATTTTCCTTATACTCTTCCCACTCTTTTATCAAAGACTCTGTTTCCTGAATTTCTTTCATTGTTTTTTTCGCTTTTACTGTATCATCCCAGAAGCCTTTTTCTCTACTTTCTTCCTGTAACTTAACTAATAAGTTCCGCTTTTTGTCAGTTTCAAATATACCTCCCGAGTTTATAAACCCATTCTCTCAATTTACCAACTGACATCTTTACCTCCTAAATATCTCTCCACTAAATCAACCTCCTCATTTCGACCTGATATTTTACCAATCCACCTGCCTTCTATTATCCGTTTCATTAACTTGCCGATTTCAGGGCTTTCCTTAACTCCTAATTTTTTGATATCCTCTCCATTTAATTCAGGTCTAAGTTTTTCTCTATTATCAAAGAAATTCTCAATTATTATTGAATTTTTGGGATATCTGGCGAAAAGAAACAACAAAGAGTAGTCTTCAAGTTTAAAAAGCTTATGAACAACTTCTATATTCCGAAGAGCTTTGTTGTTAATTTCCCTAACATAATTGATCTGCTGAATAAAGCTTCTTTCGAAAGAATAACACCGAGCAGGTTTTTTCTCTATAAGGGCTAATATTAGTGTACTAACGGGATTTACGCCAAACTGGATTGAACCTACGTCGACTCTCTCCAAAAAACCCTGACCCGGATACGAAAAACCCAAAACTCTCAAAACACCAAACTTTTTTAGATAGTTCAGGACATCCGAACCATCATTCAAACATATTTTAATCTCCTTCCATAACCTTGCCTGTGACAACTGTTTAAGGAATTTCAAATCTCTGTTAAGTAACTTCTTTGTATTTTCTTCTATTTGAAAAGAAAGTTCCATGGAAAATCTTATAGCTCTGAAAATTCTGGTGGGATCTTCCTTGAAACTATTGGGATGCAAAACTCGGATTAGTTTTTTCTGACAATCCAAAAGACCATTAAAAGGATCGTATAAATTCCCAAAAGTTCCAGGATTTAAATCAACAGCTATAGCATTAACAGTAAAATCTCTTCTTTTAAGGTCAATTAATAGATCTTTCGTCCTCCTTATTCTGGGAAGACCAACTTTATTTTTAGGATAGGCTTCACTGCGAGCAGATACAAAATCAACCTTCGCGGAATTATTCCATTTGACTGTCGCATTTGGATAACGACGCCTATAAATAAATTCCCCTTTAACTCTCCTGCTAAAAACTTTTGCCAATTTAACCGCATTTCCCACACATACTACATCAACATCCTGGAAAGACCTTCCAAGCAGTATATCTCGTACAGGTCCGCCCACAATATAAACAGAATATCCTAATTTTTTAGCAATCTGCCCTATTTCCTTAAAAACACTTCTTAACTCAGATTGAAAATTAATTCGTCTCATTTAAAATCACT
>CAYRCN010000087.1:0-7303 GCA_964422805.1 uncultured bacterium
AGATGCAAAGGAGACTACATAAATCAAAAAGACCTGCCCGAAGAAATAAGAAAAGAAAAAAAGGCGGAAACACCGAGCTGGGACAAAATAAAAACAAAATGGAAGAAAGAAACCATTATAGAAGCCCTGCAGGACAGCGGCGGAAACGTAAGCGAAGCGGCAAAAACCCTAAAAATTTCCAGAAGGCACTTATACCGGCTCATAAAAGAGCATGATATGAAGAGGTAAAGTTATCAAAAACATTAACCACAGAGGACACAGAGAATTTAATATGATTAAAAAAGAAAAACACACTGAGCCCACAGAGAAAAAAATCAAAAAAATAAATAGCCACGGATATACACAGATTTACAAAAGTTATTTTTTATTCAAAAACAAAAAAATTGGGGAAATGTTAGAGTAAATACGGGTTTATCAGCGTAAATCAGTGGCAGACTTAATGTTCTTTGAAAAATAGATATATTACCCAAGAAAAAATACTTACAAAAAATAAGCTTGACTATAATATAATTTAAACATTACAAAAGAAAAAAAAGATTAAAAATAGAAATCACAGAGAATTAAATTGTGAAGAAAAAACACACTGAGGATAAAAAAAAACAAAGTCGATATTAAAAACGAAATATATTTTCACACTAAGAGGATAAACAACCTTAACAATATATTAGACAATAGATTAAGGTAGAATCCGCTCAAAAAAGAGTGCAAATCCACGCAAATTAAATAGATTTTACTAATAGCCTGATTATTAAAAACAAAAGAAAAACTTTACCCAAATACCATTCCGATCACGCCAACTTACCAACAAAACAAAACCACCAGCCTATAAGACACACTCCAATTACCTTACAAATCTGCGTTTTCGTAGCCTGATGTGACATTTTTGTCCTCCTTGTGACATATTTGTCTTACGTACAGTTATTGATTGATAAGGCTTTAAGAAAAATATCCCATTTTATTGCGACATAAATGTCACACAATATAGAGCTCTACAAATACAAGTATTTATATATCAGTAACTTAAATTCTGGAACGATAATTGCAATTAATATCAATACCTTAAAGGAGGTGTTTAATGGTTGCTTTAAATATATTATTAATTTTATTAGGATTCGTAAACTCAGTAAATAAGAAAGCTAAGAATGTTGATGTCACCCAGATGAATATTGGAGAAGTAGTATTAAGTGGTGGTGGCGGTTCGTTTCCATGTTAAAAAGCTTAAGCAATATATGGACAATTTAACCCGTAAAGGAGGAATAATGAACACTCAGACAAGTAAAAGAACTAAAAGGCTAATTAAAATTGTAACTGTGGACGGCTCGAAGTTCGAAGGTGAGGTAACCGGAAGAAACGACAGGGGACTGTTTCTGAAAGTGGATACGCCGATGGCTAACAACAGATCTGTATTTGTTTCCCATAAGGCGATTTCTCATCTTGAGATCGAAGGCTGGAAGTAAATAACTAAACCATTAAAAGGTTAAAAGAGGGCGTGGTAAACCACTGCGCTCCACCTTTTAATTTATTGGTGTTATGATATTATGATAGATTTAAAAAAAGACATCTCAATTGTCCTTGATTTTATCCCTATACCTGTAGTAGGATGGGATAAAAGTTTTAAAATTGTTTATTGGAACAGCAGGGCCGAAAATGAATTCGGTAAAGATATTGCCAAAATCCTCGGTCCTCCTCTCATGAAAGAAATAAGTAAAAGTTTGCGTTCTTTTGTAGTAGTAGATAATGAAAACGGCGAAGAAGAAAACGGAAATTCCAATTCTAAAAAGGAGCCGCCGACAGTTATTCAGCGTACAGAAATAAAAACCGAGACAGCAGAGGAAAAAACCTATGAATGGGTATCTTTTCTCCTCAGTCCGAAATCTTCACTCAGAGGACTTTCGATGGCAAAAGATATTTCGCGAATAGAGTTGCTACAAAAGAAAATGCTTGAATCCAGAAGACTCGCGACTGTGGGTCAATTGATAGGAAGGGTATCACATGAAGCTAACAATCTTCTAATGGAAGTCATGTGCGGGCTCAGTGCCGCAGAAAGTAATTCAAAAGACGTAAGAGTCTTAGAAGATATTAGCACGGCAATGGATGGAGCTCAAAAAATAAGATCGCTCCTCAAAAGTCTGCTCTCCAACATAAGAAAAATCAGAGAGGAAAAAAGCTTATTTGACGTTAATGAAATAGTTAAAGGTGTGGCGAACTTTTCAAGGCAGATATTACCCAAGAAAATAAAAATTACCGCAAATTATCTTGAATCCGATGCTAAGATTATGGGAGACCAAGACCAGCTTCATCAAATTTTGCTGAATCTCATTATAAACGCAAGAGATGCGATTGCCGACAAAGGAGAAATTACAATCGAAGTCCGACATGTTTCGCGCCCCGAAAAAGACGAAAAAGAAAAAGAATATGTTTCTATCTCAATCACAGATACAGGCTGCGGAATGAGTAAAAACGTTAAAGATAAAATTTTCGAGCTTTTCTTCACAACAAAATCGGGAAACGGGGGAACCGGACTCGGGCTTTACTTTGTTTATAATTCGGTAAAGGAAATGGGTGGCTGGATTGAAGTGGAAAGCAAAGAAAACAAAGGCTCTACCTTTACTATTTTTATACCGAAAAGGTAACTCCGCTTCCCGCTAACCGCTTTCCGCAACCCGCAAAAATAATTTCGAAAGCATCATCTTAATATGCTCATATTTATTTTCTATTCTTTCATAATCCTTGATATCTATATATCCAAGATCTTTTACAAATAATAATTGATACCTAACTTCTTCGCATGAACCAAGGGCTATGTTAACAAACCTTGCAAAATCCTTTTCGGTCTCTCTAGCACCCCCTTCTACAAGATTCATAGGAATAGAATACGCCTATCTTCTTAATTGGCTTACAAGTCCGTATATCTCTTCTTTCTTCGCGGTTAGCGGCAGACGATCAGCGGACAGCGTATCATTACCATTCTTCCAGCATCAAACGGAGCAGGGAATTTTTTACTTTAACTGCCACAGAATCAACGGCATCTAACTCATCAACTTCAGAGGAATAAATAAATGATTCATTAACAACTTTGTCCCATTCATTTTTCTCCTCATCTTTTTTCTTTAGAGAAAACTGCACGTTCACCGATAAACGGTATTCTTCAACTTCACCATCAGGCGTATACGACTCGGGTTCCCTTTCATAACTACCAATCACCCCTCCCAAAAGATAATCTCCTTCTGAGCCTGTTTCCACCTTTACCCTCCCATCGCTGATAAAAGCATCTATCAAATCCTCCGTTAAGATTCTGCCAATATCGGCACTCTGTGTTTTATTTTCCAAAGAAGATATAGACAACGTCCCATCAAAACGCCCACTACTAAAAGAATAAACACAGGAAAGAGAAGATAATATCAATATAGTCCTTAACAGAATAGTCCAAAGTCCAAAGTCCAAAGTCGTATTAAGCGGAAAGCGGACTGCGGAAAGCGGACGGCGGCTTTTATTCATATATCTTTTCCCGGTAATCCTCAATATTATATTCTTTTTTCTCCTGATAAAACCATTTCTGAAAATAAGATGTCTCTTTTGTTCTTTGCAGTTCCATTGCTATTGCGGGTACGTATACTTTAAGTTTTTCTGTATCAGGCATTTTGAAATCTATCTGTCTAACAACATACACAGATTCTCCTACCCTGATTGGAGGCAAAACCTCGTTTCTCCTGACATTAAGAGATAAAAAAGCGACTTTTTCGGGAATATTATATTTGCCATGATTTTCCAATGTAAAATAAGGGGTTCTCCCCCATTCACCTTTTTCCGGTTTACGCGGCAACTTGTTTCCCGAGAATTTACCAAGAGCATAATTCTTTGCCCTTACAGCTGCTTCATAATTTACCAGCGAATCCCTAACTTCTTTTTCGATTTCTGAAAACGCCGGTATACCCTCCTCCTTTTCTTCAACCCAGAAAACATAAAAAGCTTCTTCGCCTATAAGCGGATAGGAAACATCGCCCTCTTTCGGATTAATCAGGAACGTTCCAAAATTCACGGAAATATCCGGAAAATCGCCTTTTCCGAGAGAAATATATTGAGGATTGTATTTTCCGGGAATCTCCGGAAGGGAATCGGATCGAAGCTCCTTCACCAATTTCCAGGCTTCGGTAGAGCTTTTTTGAAACTCTTCAAATGAAGCAAACACAGGAAGAAAAATCTCTTTTACCTCAACAGAATCCCTCTGCCTTTCTTCAAGCTTTAAAATATGAAAACCTTTGTTACTTTTAATAGGGTTAGAAACATTCCCCTTACGCATTCCAGCTAAAGCAGTCGCAAAATCATGTTCCAAATCCTTAACTTTGATCCAACCATTCAAAAGAGCTCTATCATTAGGAAAATAAGTATATTGCCTCTGAAGTAAATCAAATGAGTCGGTCTTTGCTCTTTCCGCAACAGAAATTGCAAGTTCTTTTGTTGTTTGAATCGTCTCTTCGGCTATCGATATCGGGAAAGAAACATAGCCCAATTTTATCAAATAATCTCTTCTGAACATTTCCTTATTATTCGAAAAGAAATCTTCTTCCGGCATAGAAGTTTCTTCGGATCTCCATTCTTTCAGAGGTAATCGAATATATTCGATCCTCACCTTGATGGAGTCCTCAAAAAATTTCTCAATTGCCTCACCACTTGTCACTCTTGCCATAGAAGAGATTTCTCCGCGTAAAATACTCATGGGAAGATTTTCCGCGATCTGAGATGCATAAGACCTGATAAACTCACTCGCGCGCGGATCTTTAAGTAATTCAAAATACCTGTCATAATTGAACTGCTCACCCATCCAGAAATCCGGATTTTGTGTGACTTCGGGCGGCGGATTCTCCCTGATTATATTTATTAACTGGTCCTCCGAAACAGATATCTTTCTTTTTCGAAGCAAATCCTCAATTATTTTATCAGTTATCAATTGATTTATAACAGATTCTGACATTTGCCTCTCTTTAATCGGATCAGTTCCCAGAGCACCGCTTATACTTTGGAGTCTACTTCTTAAAACATCTCCATATTCTCTAACAGCAATGGTTTCATTACCTACTCTTGCAATTATATTTTCGTCTTTTTTATTACCTTTCCAAAACATAGTCGTGCCGAACCCTATTGCCATGGAAAAAACAAAAGCAATCACAGCAAACCACATAAAATACTTAGTTACCGACCTAACTCTTTCCATTAACATAACAATTCCCTCCTTATAGTATTACTAATCAACATTTCGTTTTTTTGCAAAAAAATATACCATTTAATTTTACCGCTTTTTCTCGGTAAATAAAATATCAAAATTTAAAAAGCAAAATGACAAATGAAAATGCAAAATTATCCCTTTCCCCTAACCACAAAAACTAAAAAAAATATTCGTATTATTTGTGTGATTAGTTTGTTCTCTGTTCTTTTTATTCATTTTGAACTTTGATTTGTAATTTTCCATTTTGATATTTAATTTTTGCATTTTAGCGGAGCTGCCGCACTTGGCCCAACATGTGCAATTCTATTTATCAATTTTTAGTTATGTCTCCATTTTCAATATAAGAAACAAATCTCTTCAATCTCTCAATTACTTTTTCCTTACCGAGAACTTCTAAAAGCTCAAAAAGACCGGGTCCGAAAGTCATCCCACTAACCCCAAGCCGCACAGGATGTATCAATTCTCCAGCCTTACATTTTAGTTCCTCCGAAAGTTCCCTCAAAGCACTCTCCATATTCTTTTCGTCAAAAGGATCCAACTTATTGAATTTATTTATTAATTTCCTTAGCCTAATTTCAACTCCCGGATAAATACGTTTCTTAAATCCTTCTTCATCATATGCAAAATCATTGGTAAAAAAATATCTCCCTATCTCAATAAAATCTTTTAATTTATTAACCCTATTACCCATAGCCTTAACTACTTTAACAAGATAGCCGTTGTTCTCTATCTCAAAGTCATTCTCTTTCAAATATATCTCAAGCCTTTTAACTACCCCCTCTAAACTCAACCTCCTCAACCATTCTCCATTAAGCCACTCAAGTCTGTCCCGGTCAAAAACAGCAGGGGTCGGATGGATATTCTCAAGCGTAAATTTTTCTTCCAACTCTGCCAACGAAAAAATTTCATCTTCATTCTTTGGTGACCAGCCGAGAAGAACAAGATAATTTATCATTCCTTCCGGTAAAAAACCTTCTTTTTTGTAATCAAAGATATCTACCGCGTCTTTCCTTTTGGAAAGCTTTGTTTTATCCTTACTAAGTATTAACGGCAAATGGCCAAACCGAGGAATATCCCAGCCATAAGCTTTATAAAGAAGAATCTGCTTTGGGGTATTTGATATATGGTCATCTCCTCGTAAAATATGACTAATTTTCATCCGATGGTCATCCACAACCACTGCTAAATTATAAGTCGGAGAACCATCTGCTTTCAATAACACAAAATCCTCAATCTCCGAATTCTCTCTCTTAATTTCTCCATGAATCAAATCGTTAAACTCTGTAACTCCATCACTTATAAAAAAACGCAAAGCTTTTGGTCTCCCCTCTTCCTCAAAACGCTTTTTGTCCTCTTCCGAAAGGTGATAACACTTCCTATCATACATCCATCTTCTTTTTGATTTCTTATATGTGCTTTTTCTTTCTTTTATTTCTTCGGGAGTACAATAACACCAATATGCCAGACCTTTATTGTACAACTCTAAAGCCCTCTCTCTGTATTCGTCGAAATGGTCGGATTGAAACAAAATTTCCTCATCCCATTTAAGCCCAACCCACTTAAGCCCTCTAACAATCGAATCGACCATAGAATCACTTGACCGTTTCAAGTCCGTATCTTCTATTCGAAGGAGAAATTTCCCGTTATTCGCGCGGGCAAATAAATAATTAAAAAGAGCGGTTCTTACTGTACCCAGATGTAAATATCCTGTAGGCGAAGGCGCTATTCGTAGTCTTACAGAACCTCTTTTTTTATTCATTTATTGACTCTCTCATAGTTTACATATATACGCTCTTTATAATACAAGTCAAGGGCTTTATTACCCCACACAGTCCACACTACCAGGCTATTAGCTATTCGCTTTTTGCCTTTTGCTTTCTCATCTTCTAAATTAAAATCTAAGAGTTTATCAAAATAAATAAAAAATTTTTAAAGCCAACAGCTAAAGTCCAAAAGCCAGAAATTTTTTTCTGAAGTTTGACTCATGACTCGCGACTCAAGACTCGTGACTGGATTTTTGAAATCAAAAATCGGGGCTTGCACCTCTATAAGAAAACCATATAATCCGGACTATGATTT
>CAYRCN010000088.1:0-7239 GCA_964422805.1 uncultured bacterium
AATGCGTAATTTATATGCCCTTCAATATACTCAGGATTACTTTTAATTGCCTTCTCAAAATAAGTGATCGCTTCTTTGTACCGTCCCGAAAGAGATAATGCCACGCCCATTAAATTGTTAATATCCGGATAATCGGGATTTTTCTCCAATGCCTTCTGCAGGAAGAAACTAGCCTTCTGATAGCTTCCTTCCTCTATCAGCCTTTTACCCTCTTTTAAAAATTCTTTTTCTTTAGCCATAATATCTCCTATTTTTCTCTATTCTATATATACAAATATTTCCCTTATGTCAAGGGCACTATTATTTTTATTTTGAAATTTTTACAACGGCATTCCCGCCACAGAGACCACAGAAAAAAAAGAGCACACAGAGCACACCGAGTTTTTTTGTTGTTTTACTAAAACCTAAGACCAAAGACCTAAAACCTAATTTCTCACACAAAGACACAAAGAACACAGAGAATTTATTGCTTTAATTCAAAATTAATAATTCAAAATTTTTAATTCTCGACGCACGACCCGTAACTCAGTTCAGATTCAAAGAATCTGAACTATGCTTGACAAAATTTCCAATCATGCGTACAATAATTATATCGGGGGGGCAATATGAGTAAATATAATTTTTTATCAATATCAATAGTTACGCTAATTTTAAGGACAATACTTTTACCCGCTCAGATTGTTACAGCAGAAATAGACAGCACTTATGTAAATTACGCGACCGCCTATAGCAATGGTCACAAGATTGCTATTCGGGGCTCAACTCCTTCCGATGTCATCTTTGCAGTTTATACATACAATGAGGATACAATCCATATCGCATATTCTTACGATGGCGGAACGACCTGGCAATCTCAAGGCTTCTGGGCAACACTCTGGGATAACGCTCATTTCCCTTCCCTTGACGTTTATGAAGATTTTCCCTGGGTTGTCTCCAGAGGAGATTCAGCCGGAATAGGAGAAATCTTCTTACGCAATCCTTTTGATTACGGTGTTCCCAAAAGAATCAGTCATACTCCCGGCCATTCGACACTCCCAGCTATTGTTATCGACAACTCCGGCAATAAGCACATCGTCTGGCAGGATAGCACTCCGGGGAACTGGGATATTTATTACGCTTGCGTTAGTTCCACAACTGTCAGCGACACTTTAAACTTAAGTAACGATAGCCTCTCTTCCGATATGTACCCGTCTATAAGCATTTTTAACGGAAATGAGGTACACGTAATATGGGAACGATATGAGCCCATCTGTGAATCACCTTACAGTATTGTTCATCGTTACCTGAAAAACGATATCTGGTCGGACGTAGAATTTTTAGCAGAACCCACGTACATTCCTCTGCACCATCCGAGCCTCGACTTTTCCCACGGCGAGGACAGCCTCTCTGCCGCCTGGGAGGACAGTTCCGCAGGAAAATTAGATGCTTATTTTTACGGAGGAAACGGAGGAAACTGGGCAACAGCGGGCAACTCCAGATATCCCGTAATATCAACTATGGGCGAAATCTGGAGTTATCTATACTGGGAAGATAACAGCGATGGGTACGATGATATTTACGGTAAGAGCTATTACTTTATAACCGGGTGGTGGAATTCTTATAAATTCCGCGAGCATTTTGGCGATGAAGATATGCACTATCCAAGCGTCGCCGACTGCTATGTGGTATGGACCCAGGGAGATTCACCCCCCTATAAAGTCATGTTTGCAGACGAAGGGTTGCCCTGCGGAGTAGAAGAACCTGAAACTCAAAAAACTTTAGAACTTAAAGCCTTTCCAAATCCCTTTACAAAAAGCACAACTATCGAACTACCGCCTTCCGCGCAAGAAAACTCTCGCCTTAAAATTTATAATATTACAGGCACCTTAATACGAGAACTGCCGGCAAACGAGAGAACCTGGGACGGGAGGAATTCAAAAGGAGAAACAACAAAATCCGGAATTTATATTTTCAAGATGGACGGTTACAAACCGGCAAAGGTTATAAAACTACTTTAGAATAAACAAAAGCCATTTAACACAAAAAACACAAAGTCTTTTTTGTTATTAGATTGTTTTTTTGACTAACGACTGGCGACTAGCGACCGACGACTCAACTCAGGCTCTTCGAGCCTGAGTTGCCCTTGACAAACAGAAAACAATCAATATACTATTAAGTAAACATATGTTTACCTGGAGGAATAAGTGGAAACCAAGGGTAAAATAGTTAAATTCTTAAAAGAATTTACGACAAAAAAAGGGTTCGCTCCAAGCGTAAGAGAAATAGCCAATCACCTCGAATTCAAAAGTACCAAGGCAATAAAAGTTCATCTTGATGAACTTGCGCAAAAAGGAGTCATAAAGAAGGTGAAAGGCATTGCCCGCGGAATCAGTCTGCAGGATGTGGGTATGCCAATATTAGGGAGAATTGCGGCGGGAAAACCCACCCTGGAGTTTGAAGGAATAGACGGTCATTTCTCTCTTGAGCGGTGGAGAAACAATTTCCTTCTAAGGGTCAAAGGAGACAGCATGATAGGCGCGGGCATTCATGAAGGAGACCTTGCGGTCATAGACAGAACGAAAGAACCTTTAAAAGGAAATATAGTAGTAGCTCTCATTGAAGACGAAACAACGGTGAAAAGACTCGACAAAAAAAACGGAAACTGGATCCTAAAACCCGAAAACCCTGATTACCCAATCATAGATAAAAACTTCGAAGTTATAGGTGTGGTGATAGGAGTTATAAGGAGTTATTACAGTTGATTTTATACGCGGACCTCGACGCATTCTTTGCCTCTGTGGAACAGGCTTTAAATCCTGTTCTCAGAGGCAAACCGGTTGTGGTTGCCGGAGATCCGAGGAAAAGGAGAGGAGTGGTGTCAGCCGCTTCTTATGCTGCAAGAGAATTCGGAGTCCATTCCGCCCAAGGGGTGGGAGAGGCTAAAAAAATTTGTCCCCACTGCATTTTCGTTCAACCTCATATGAGAGTTTACGAAGCTTTTTCCGATATTTTTTATTCTATACTGGGCGAATATTCCGATAAGATGGAGGGAATATCCGTCGACGAGGCATACATAGAGTTACCTTCCTCAAGTAAATCAGATAAAAACCCCGAGCATATAGGCAGAGAAATAAAAAACAGGATAAGAAAAAACCTCCAGATAAACGCGACCATAGGAATATCAATCAGTAAAACAATAGCAAAAATAGCTGCGGAACAGGTAAAGCCGGATGGACTTATCGTTATTGCCCCGGGAGAAGAAGAAAAATATGTTTTCCCCCTTTCCATATCAACTTTCCCGGGTATAGGAAAACGCTCGGAAGAAGAATTTAATAAAATGAACATATTTACAATCGGAGACCTTTTAACTTATCCCCGAAGAGAGATATTCTCATTATTTGGTCTTAATGGAATTAAATGGATAACTTCTATTTACTACGGTAAAATAAACAAAAATCAACCGCAAAAATCGATATCCAAATCAAAAACCCTGGAAAAAGACACGAAAAATCTTGATATATTATATTCATTATTGTATTACCTGACGCAAAAAGTAGTTTTGAAACTGCAAAAGGCAAATGTTTACACGACAAAAATTTGCGTAACCATCAGAGCCGCGGACTTCAGCGAGAAAAAAGGATACAGAAAAATATCTCCGACCAATTTGGCATCCGATATATACCCTACCGTGAAAGAAATTTTCAAACAAATACCAAAAAGATGGGTAAGGCTTATAAGTGTAAGCGCCTTTGAATTAACAAAAATGCCTTCACTGTTTCAAGACTACAGAAAAATTAGTCTTGAAAAGAAAATTTTAGAAATACGCAGCCGTTACGGATTTGACTCGATACTCCCATTAATCAATCTCAACCAGGGACACTGAGAACACAAAGAGAACAGGACGCAGATAAACGCAGATTTATATGATTCTTTTTTGATATTTATTATACCCTATACCCTAAATACTATACCCTAACATAACCACAAAGCTCACAAAGAACACAAAGCTTTAATATTTTTTGCTAACAGCTAAAGGCGAATAGCCAAAAGCTTAGCTAAACAACGAATAGCACGAATGATTTTATTATTTTTTTTGACAAGAGCCTGGTGACTAATGACAAGTGACTATGGTGCTCTTGACATACAACACAAACGACCTAATATAAAAGCTAGAATTAACGTAACGATATAAATTGGTGACTAAAATTTTAAATTTCGGAGGAAAAGAAATGGCTAAAAAAGTTTCACTAACAGGTATAAAACCCACTGGAATGCCGCACATAGGTAATTATTTCGGCGCGATAAAACCCGCTTTAGAATTAGCAGAAAACTATGAGTCCAGATACTTCATAGCAGATTATCACGCTCTAAACGCAGTAAAGGATAAAGAAGAATTAAAATTTATGACTTATGGCGTAGCGGCAAGCTGGCTTGCATGCGGATTAGACCCGGAAAAAAGCCTGATATACAAGCAATCCGATATATCGGAGACCTTTGAATTATCTACCATATTGGCTGCCTTCACTCCGAAAGGTTTAATGAATCGCGCTCACGCGTACAAAGCTAAAGTAGACGAGAATACAGCAAAAAAAGAAGACCCCGACGCGAACATAAATATGGGTCTTTTTACCTATCCGATTTTAATGGCTGCCGACATCTTGTTATTCGACAGCGATATTGTACCAATAGGAAAAGACCAGCAACAGCATTTAGAAATGACTGCGGATATAGCTGAAGCCGTAAATAAGAATTACAAAAAAGAACTCTTTAAAATACCTGCTGCTAAAATAGGGGAAAGTACCCAATATATTGTGGGGATGGACGGCAGAAAGATGAGCAAAAGTTATGATAACACGATAGAGATGTTTTTAGGGGAAAAAAAACTAAGAAAAAAAATAATGAAGATTGTCACAAACGCTCAAAGTATTGAAGAAAAAAAGGACCCCGAAAGCTGCAACGTCTTTAAATTATACAAATTATTTTCATCAAAAAAGCAGCAAAAAGAAATAGCAGAGAAATATCTCGCCGGAGGCATGGCATACTCATACGCAAAACAAGAACTTTTTGAAGTCATGAATGAATTCTTAAAGCCAATGAGAGAAAAATACGAATATTTAATGAACAATAAAAATGAAATTGAGGACATTCTCAAAAAAGGTTCAATTAAAGCACGACAAATAGCAAAGAAAAAGATAGAATTCTTAAGAAAAGAAATCGGAATAATAAATATTAATTAAAACTTATAATAAAAATTTATAGCGAAAAAGGAGAAGGGAAAAGTTCTTTAAGAGTAGTAACTTTAGAGTCTCCTTTGCCATCAATAAGAATAAACTCCATATCTTTTGAAAATTCAGCTAAAAACTGCAAACAGGCTCCGCAGGGAGTAATAAAATCCGCCCCATCGGAAGCAATGGCTATTTTCTCAAAATCCTTTGAGCCATCGACAAGTGCATTTATCGCAGCAACTCTCTCAGCGCAAACGGTCAAAGAATAAGAAGCATTTTCTATGTTAAAACCGCTGTATATCTTGCCATTCGCAAGCAGAGCCGCACCTACACGAAAATTAGAATAAGGCGCGTATGCCTTTTTTTTTGCTTTTATTGCCGCATCAATCAATTTCTCTTTCAAAATAATGACTGACCTCCTTCAGTTTATTCCCCGCCATATCACTTACTTCTCCCGTAACAAAAGCCGTATGTCCGACAATACTCAGCCGCTTTAAAGTTGTAAAACGCACAAAAGTCTGGCCGCATTCATTCCTGAAGGACAATTCACCTTTGGCATCCGGAATATAAACCGAACTATCGGTAATACTTTCAGGGTCGATTAACTCAGAAAAAGAAACTTCAAAAGAAGGCCCAAGATTTTTCCAACTTAAAACAACCGGCGCAGTCGTATCGGGGGCGCACTGCGTACTGTCATGATTACAGGAAAATGTTTTGAATTTTTTTTCAAAAACAACAGAATCAGTTTTCCCGAGTCTGTTGCCATACAAATCCGAAATACCACCCAAAACTCTTAAAATATAAAAGTGTTCCGGTTCAAGATTATCAGCCGGATCAATAATAACTCTGCCAAAATTTGCAGTATCCGGGTTACCGATATAATCGACGTCCATTATATCTACTTCCCTTTTGCTTTTTTCCTCAACAATTTTAAATTTATTCTTATCCAAAGTAACAGTATCTACAGCCGCGACAATTATCGAAGTATCAGCCATTTCCCAGGTATAGTCGTAAATATTGAGTGATATATCTACATCAGTCCACCCGTAATCGGTCGTTTTTCCATTGATAAGAAATTTCAAAGAGGGAGTAACAAAAGGAGGAATTTTATCTACCTCAATACCCTCCCAGTTACCTGCCGAATTATCGTTTTTAAAAGTAACGAAAGGAAAAACTACATCATCATCGACGGCTTCTCCGACCACTCCGTTTCTATTTACATCGACGTACTCTCCCTTTAACTTGTAAATCTCTACGCCTGATATTTTCAACATATAAACCGTATTGTAATTTAACCTCTCTTCGGGCTTCAAAATAAGTTCGGTTACGTCACGGGAAACATTCCATTCCCTGGCAAAAGGAACTTCTTCACCTCCAATATTAAAAACTTTTACCCCCCGGGAAGTTGTATCGATTTCCCCTTTAAATTTCAGATTAATCCAGCTTGCCTTATCGAATTTCTGTACTCCAACCGAATTCCGATTTTCTACAGCAGTTCCTGTAATCAATATAACAGGAACAATCATTTCGCCCGTTTCCGAATAATCTTCTTTTAAAGGAGAAGGAGGCGCTATCTTAGCACAGCCCGAGAAAAAAAATACTGTCACTCCAAAAAACAAAAATATAAATTCTTTATCAGTGTACATCCGTGTTAACCCGTGGCTAATTTAAGCTCTAAAAGCATCTTCATAATGTTCGATATTCTCTTTATTCCCGATTATGGTAACGATATCAAATCTTACATCGTATTTATCATAGAGGTCATTTTCCAGCAAAAAGACCTTTGCCCCTTTTATCATATGCTTCTTTCTTTTTTTATCGATACTAAGCAAAGGATCCATAAACTCGGAAGATTTTCTTCTCTTAACCTCGACAAAAGTTATCAATCTTCCTTTCATGGTAATCAAATCTATCTCAAACCCCTTCCCGTTATAATTACTGGCAAGAATCTTATATCCCTTACTTCTGAGATAAGTAGAGGCTATCTCTTCGCCTTTATCCTTGAAACTCATTTATTAATTCTCGCAGGGGAGCA
>CAYRCN010000089.1:0-7188 GCA_964422805.1 uncultured bacterium
AAGATAGAGGGATCTACCCCGATTGGGGTAAAGATGAAGTATATGTATTTTTGGGCAATGCTTATAAAGAGAAGAAAGATGATTCTACCGCAGCCGAATTTTACAAGAAAGCTCTGGAGGTCAATCCGGACTACGGTTGGGCGAAAATTCTTCTTGAGGAGATAGATAAGCCCGCTTCGTCCGATCAGTGAAGCTGTATTAAAGTATTGGTTTTGTCCAATATTAAAGAGATAATCGCATAGATTATCGTTTGGAAAAAATCTTTTTTGGGAATTTCGAAAAATCCAATTTTGTACTCCCGTAATATTAATTAGAAAAAAAGGATTGACAAAATCCGATTTTGTATTATACGATTGGTACAATATAATAAGAATTAGGGGTTTGTTTTTTTTGTTGGGTGGGAAGATGTGGTATTTATCGGGGTTGCGGCAAAAGAGAAGTCTGCGTGCGGTTTGTTAAAGGTAATAAAGTCATTTTGCAAATTTGCTTCTATGGAACTTTCTCCATTTTTGGAGGGTCGTAAGGGATAAATTGAAGAGTTTAATATTGTGTTTAGTAATAAGGAGGAAAAGTTAAATGTTTTTGTGTTCTTTTTATTTGATGCTGCTTTTAAGTAAGTATAATGTTCTGACCGGCAATGTTTACGATGCCGCGATTAAAGAACCATTGCAGATGGTAAATATAGTTATAGTCGGAACAGAATTTGGCACGGTAACGGATGATAAAGGTTACTATAGTTTAGTAATGTCTGATTCCTTGAGCGAATTTAAGGTGCGTTATTCTATGATGGGTTACGGACAGGTGATAAAGGACATAAAATTTTCAGGGCAAGATTATTTGAGTATTGATATTGCGATGAAAATGGAGCCATTGAAAGTGCAGGGAATACTCGTTTCGGCAAAGAAGAAAAAATTTAAAAGTACGGCTTTTATGACTCCTCCATCGCTGTCTGACAGGGACTTGATGATGCTGCCTTCATTTGTCGAAGGAGATTTAATGCGAACTATCGAGGCTCTTCCCGGAGTTACTAAATCTTCCGATTTTTCAACCTCTGTTTCGGTAAGAGGCGGAAGCCCTGATCAGAACAGGGTTCTTATAGATGATGTTCCTTTGTTGAATCCTTTTCATCTTTTTGGGCTGGTATCAGCTTTCAATTCGAATGCCATAAAAAGTGCTGAATTGTATTCGAGTGGAATTCCTGTTAGGCATGACGCGTCGTTATCTTCGGTTCTCGATATAAAAACAAAAGGTGTGGGCAGGGATATAGAAGGTCTTTCGGGAGTTGCTTCTCTGAGCCTTTTGTCGGGCGGTCTTACGATGGGTAGTAAGATTCCTTCTTTGAACAGTAATTTTCTGCTGTCGGTCAGGAGAACCTATGCGGATAAGCTTCTTGCTCTTTTTGATTACGACCTTCCCTATTACTTTTATGATGCTTATTTGCATTGGGAAACAGATATAAATGATAATTGGTCTTTAGTGCTAAGTGGTTACACAGGTGAGGATTTTCTCGATATCAGAGATGAGGATGATGAGTCGATAAGGCTGATAGCTTTTGATTGGGGTAATAAGGTTGTGGCTTTAAATTTATTTCGTTCGAATACAGATGAGGATTTGTTTCACATATTCGGAGGTTACAGCAATCATGACTTTTTTCTTAGAGCTATGGATACTGTTTTCATAACGGATGGAAATATTAACGTGGGTACTATCGGAGCGGAGTACACAAAGAATTTTAAAAGAAATGAGATTACAGTAGGAGTAGAAGAATATTACCGGCCTTTCGAATATAATGTTAATTTCCAAATGGGCTTTAAATATACATATGAGGATATCTGGAGTAATCGGATTTCTATGTATATCGAAGATAAGTTTGATTTATCAGATCAACTCATTCTCTCAGGTGGGCTTGCTTTCACGCATTATTATTCTGAGAGCGAAGAATTCGATCAGGAAAATTCAGATTTTTTCCGCGCTTACAGATTATCCGCGAAATATTTTTTTGATGACTTGCGAGCCGTAACATTTTCTTTTGGAAATTTTCATCAGTATATTGTACCTGGAGGAACTTTAATCAATATGGGAATAGATCTACCTATCTACTACTGGATACCTCTTGGTGGCGAATATAACCCCGAGGAAGCCCATCACTTCAATCTTGGATTCGAGGGTTGGTTGAAGGAGGATCTGTATTACTCTTTAGAGGGCTATTATAGGAGATACAATCGTCTTCTCAATATGAAAGATATGGAAGATATTCAGATTACTACTGAAAAAACGTATTATGAAACTATGTTGGAAGAGGGAAGCGGAAAAGCTTACGGTTTCGATTTCCTTTTAAAAAAGGAAATTGGTAATTTAAGAGGCTGGTTTAGCTATTCTTTTTTGAAGAGCGACGTTGTTTTCGGAGACCAGGCTTACCCGACCGATTGGGACAGAAATCATAATATTCATTTAACTCTTCTTGCTCTGTTAGGAAAAAGATATGAGGCGGGAGTGCAGTTCGCTTTTTGTACAGGAAATCCATATACGACAGACCTCGCGCGGTGTCGTTACAGAAAAGAACTTATGCCGTATGGCGAAGACGACGCTACGTGGATACAGTTGCCGGGTGATAAAAATCAGGTCAGGTATCCGTCGTATGTTCGTTTGGATGCGAGTTTAGGAAGGTCTTTTTATTTTGGAAACAATGAGTTAGATGTGAAATTGAGTGTTTACAATATATTGGATTCTAAAAACGTCTTTATGTATTATTACGACTACGATGAAGAACCACCCATTAAGAAAGCGTTTAATATGCTGCCGCGTATTCCTTCACTTGAATTTATTTATAAGTTTTAGGAGGTCCGTGATGAAAAGACTTACATTTATGTTTTCTTTTTTTGTATTGTTTTTTATTTCCTGCAGTACAACTGATGCGCCTTTCGAGCACAGGTATGTAATTAACCTTGTATTAAAACCGGATATGAAATTTCAGCGGGCTTTTGTCGACTCCACATATAGATTAGATTCTTCTCTCGACAGTGATCTTACTGGCGTGTCGGGTGCGGAGATTTTTATTGTGGATGAACATTCCGATACTTTTCGATACAGCGAATCTGATACTCTGACGGGGCTTTACTACAGTAATGATTCTTTTTGTGTAGAACACGGTATGGAATATTTAGTTAACGTATCTATCGAAGGAGAAATTATATCGAGAGAAGTTCAGGTTCCCGGTTTATTAACAATATTTTCGCCGGGTCTTCTTGATACTGTTTCATTAAGCGATCCTCCGCTTTTAATATGGAATACATGTGAGTATTGTTTCGATAATACATACCTTATAGCTTCCTATTTCACGGGGGAAGCAGATTCGGCAGATGAATTCGCTCCCATGTTGACGACAGATACAACCTTGGGTATTTTTTTGAACGGACTCTTATACAAGGAAAAAGATACTATGTATACAGTTTCAGTGGAAGCTATGGATTCGAATGCGTATCATTTTGGCAAGATGTGGTACGAATACGATGAGCTAAAGGAAGGAGAAGTTATCGGTTTAATTGGTGCAATTGCTTTTGATACAGTGGCAGTCTGGGTTACAGAATAAGATAAGCTGAAATTTGTTAGTGTGTTAGTGCGTGGGTGTGTTGGTGTGTTTTTTGACAGACCAACGGACTAACTGACCCACAGACTAACTAATTTAATCCCCTTTTATCATTGGGACAAATCTTACAGGTACTATACTTTTTTTCGATATACCTGTCGAATCTTTTGTTATGAGAAGTAGTTCCTGATAATAAGAACCCACCGGTATTACCATTCTTCCCCCTGCGTTGAGTTGTTCTAAAAGTAAAGGAGGAACTTCATCAGGAGCACAGGTAACAATTATTCCGTCAAAGGGAGCGTGTTCTTCCCATCCTTTATATCCGTCTCCGGCTTTAACAGTAACGTTATTATATCCAAGGCTATCCAGCCTTTTTTCTGCTGAGTGAGCAAGTTCCGGAATTATTTCTATCGAGAAAACTGAATCGGCAAGAAGAGAAAGTACAGCCGCCTGGTATCCCGAACCTGTTCCCACTTCGAGGATCCTATGGGTCTTCTCTACTTCAAGTAATTCAGTCATAAGAGCGACGATGTAGGGCTGTGAAATTGTTTGCCCGCATCCTATCGGCAGGGGATGGTCTTCATATGCAGATGAGGTAAGTATTTTAGGGACAAAGAGGTGTCTTTTGACGGTCAGCATTGCATCTATAACCAGAGAACCACTTATTCCCCTCGCTATTATTTGTTCTTCTACCATTCTCTGTCGGAAAAATTTATAATCATTGTTTACGTCTTTTGTTGCAGAGATAAGAACTAAAAAAAATAGCATTTTTCATTACCTCCTATTAAATTTTAAGATTGCTTCGCCCATGTTTGGCAAGACGTCTAACTCGCAACGAAGATTTTTTGTTGCGTTTGCTGTTGTCGTTGCGAACTTTTCTTCTTTGCTTTGCCAGGGTGAAGCAATCTCTCTGTGAGTCTTGAGATTACTTCGCCGGTGTTAGGCAAGATGCCGAACTCGTAATGACATTTTTGTTCGGTACCGGTTGATTGTTGGGGATGAACCCCAACGCTACATTTTTGTTGAAGCTTTGAATTTTTAATTGTTCCCCCATATACTCATTTACCCATTTACAATCTTTGTGGTTAATTATTGCTTTAGCGGCTTTGCCGCGCTGGGTAATTTGTGTAATCTTGTGGTTTCTTTTATATTTATTCATATTCCGAGAGTTTTTGTATTCTTTTAAGCATGTTGGGATGTGTGCTTAAAACCTCGAGCAATCTGTCGGAAAAATTCAGTTCTATTTTTTCGGAACGCAAATATTGAAGCTCGTCGGGGTCTATTTTTCCGCTTCTGTCAAGATCTATCTGCACAAGTTCCTTTATTTCTTTATTTGCTCTTGAAGGGTCATTTACAAAAAAAGCTTTTAGCCCTTCGACGTCCTTTATCGCCTGTTTGTTTGTCCTGGCTGAGCCATAAACAAGCTTATATAAAGCCGATGCAAGCGCCGAAGGTTGATTTCCCAGGTCCACAGAACCTTTATCTGCGAAGTATTCTCTTATTCTGGAAGCGTAAAGAACAAGAAGATTTGTTATAAAGTAGAATAACAAAGCGGCAATACCTATGAGTGCGGTGTAGGCTGCTCCTTCTCCTCTTCTTCGTCCCATACTTCCGAAGAAAAGGAAGTGCCATGCGATTCTATACATGAGCATTGGAATTACGGAAAGTAAAGTTATAGTCAGTACATCCCTGTTTACTATGTGTGTAATCTCATGTCCGAGTACCGCTTTAAGTTCGTCTCTATCCAATAAATTTAATATTCCCCGGGTTACGCATACTCTTCCGTCTCTTCGGCTTCTCCCGAAAGCGAAAGCGTTTGGGAGATTCGTTTCGGAAATCCCAACTTTAGGTTTTGGTATTCCGGCATTTCTTGCTAACTCTTCTACCATCTGATGTAACTGGGGATATTCGGACTCATTCACATATTTGACTCTCATAGACCATTCTACGATTTTCGGACCAATAAGATATTGAATAAACATAAAGACAAATGCCAGAATAAGATAGAAGTAAAAATTAGTTATTCCCATGGCTGTACCTATTATTGTGGCAACGGCATAGACAATACCGAACAGTGCAGCTACGAGTAAAAACATTTTTAATTTGAAACCAAACATATTTCTCCTTTAATGATTTTTCTAAACAATTACGCGGCTAATTCCCGTAGTAACTCTTGAGCCACTTCGGTCTTTCAGGTACTTTTCCGCTTTCAAGTATTTCTCTCCATTTTTCATCTGTGAGTCTGTCGCTCATAGGATATTTAAATTCATAGTAAGAGAGTACGGGTCCCACGGCGAGAACTATATCTTCTGAAGGTCTTTTGTAAGCGACGATAATGTAATCTAAGTATCCGGATGCTTCTTCAAGACATTTTTTTGTATTAATATCGGTATGGACATCCGCTATTATGGTGGTTTTTAGCCCTTCGTCCTCTATATCTCCGATTGAATTTTTTAATTTTTCGGCGAGACTTCCCAGAAAGACATTATCTTCTTCACTTAAGGGTTTGTTTTCGACTTGCTTTTTACATATAGTATAGAGTTTTTCCAGCAGATTTATCAAATATGATAACCTCTTTTCCGATGATGGTGTAAGAGCGTTCAGGTCTTTTAATCCCGCGTAAGCCATTTTAGAAGTGGTTAGTATGTTTTTGTAGAATTCAGGTAGAGGTTCTAAAACTCCTTTTGGAGGCGGAGGTGGTGGAGTGTATGAAGTTATCCCAACGTGCACCGGTGTGTAACTTTGTTTTGCGTATAGAATAGTGTTGTGTCTTAAAGCGGACCAGGAAGCGAGGGCGGTATTTAGCTGTCTGTCAAGCCATGCGTCTGTCTGCTGGTAAGTTTGATAACCTTTTGCTCTTTCTCCTGTGAGAGTTTTCAATGCGTATAACCACGACCAGTATAGATTACGATTCCAATCTTCTTCCGTAAGTATTGAGAACTCGTTTCTCAGTTCTTTTAACTGGTCATAGTATTTTGGGTATTCGTCGTCAGTATAGTCTTTGATGTGTTTTTCCGCTCGTGTACTTCCGAAAACGCTGAAAACATCCAGACCTCGAGGAAATCCTCTAATGGAATAATATAAATCGGGCTGGATTCGCTCGTCGGGAATGTAAACAACCGTGAATCTTTCCGGTATTTTTTCAGGCACAGTTCCAACCGCTGGAGAAACGAGCTGGCTTAGTATATAAGAATCCGGTATATACCGCTGACCCATGAAACGAAGACCCATGGTTTTTGTAAGTATAGAGTCCAATTGTTCTACGGAAGTTAATTTGTGACCCTCTGCATTTCCGGGATCTATTCCGGCGCCTCCTGTTCCTGAAAAAATCGCCGGAGGAGTGAGTTTTGAAAGTTCTAAAAGGAATTGCGCGAATTTTTTCTCGTTTTCTAATTCTTTTGTCGTAAATTCGCTGCCGAAAACTTCCCTTAAGGACTTCCTGTAATCATAAATTGTCAAATCGTCGGAAAAACCGGAGTAAAAAGCTGATACCGCATAAATTCTGTCCCATACTTCAGATACGCTTCTTTCATCTTTCAGTTTCAAATTGCCGGAATTAATTGAAATTAAAGAAGCCTGTAAAGTCTGAATTTTTGCCGTTT
>CAYRCN010000090.1:0-7145 GCA_964422805.1 uncultured bacterium
CCCCATAACTACGGATCATATACTTTTTATCTCTGCATGCGCTTTTACCTCTGTTTCTCCCTCCGACCTTATTCCGGAGTTACAGGGAAGGTTTCCGATTAGAGTGGAATTCAAGGATCTGAGTAGGGAAGATTTTCGCAGAATTCTTGTTGAGCCGGATAATTCTCTTGTCAAACAGTATAAGGCTTTATTTAAAGCCGAAGGATTCGAGCTTGATTTCAGCGAAGAAGCCTTGACTTTAATCGCCGATTATTCTAAAAGGGTTAATGAGATTAGTGAAAATATTGGCGCAAGGAGACTTCAGACTGTGATGAACGCATTACTTGAAGACTATCTCTTTGAAATGCCTGACCTGGATACTAAGAAAATTTTTATCGAGGAAAAAGACGTAAAGAAAGAACTCGAGGATATAGTTAGCGATGAGAATTTAAGCAGGTATATCTTATAGATGATCTGGGAGAGTCTCACTTATTTCAAGAAGGAAAATGTTGAGGATAGTAAAGAAGCTCTTAAGAAGATATTGTCCTGGAGCGATAGGACTTCAGAATTCGATTATTTTATAGAAAGAGAAGAGAAATATTCGTTTGGTATAGGCAAAGGAGTTGTTTTATATAAAGAGCAGGTAGACAGGGAAGAAGCTGAGTTGTCGATACTCATAGCCGATACACCTGTAAAATATGATTCTTTTGATGGCGTTCCTATTTCTATCTTTTGTTTCCTTTCTTCTCCTTCGATGAAAGATATTCATTTAAAATATCTTTCTCGCTTCTACAGATTGATGAATTTTACGACTTTTAGAGAAAATCTTTTAAACGTGGATTCAATAGAGGGAATAAGAAAATTGATAAAAAGAGAAGAGGAGAGTTTCGGCCAATGAAACGATTGCCGTTTTTTTTATGGTTAGTCGTTATAATTGGAGTTACTTCTTTTCCCTTAGGTGCTATGCCCGAGGTCGAAGTTTTCGGAATGGATAAACTTTTCCATTTTTTTCTTTTTTCCGTTTTGATACTTTTACTCTTTTTTGGTTTTGGTAAAAAAAGTTGGAAATTTTTATTTCTTTTTGTTTTGTTTGCAGCGATAGACGAGCTTTGTCAGTATTATGTTCCTGGTAGATTTGTGAGTATTTATGATCTAATTTTTAATTTGTCCGGAGTAGGAATAGCGTATTGGGTTTTAGCTTAAAGGGGGAGTCTGTTTATATATGAGTTTAAAATCGGAGTTTAAGAATATAAAGGGAACAAGAGATCTTTTACCTGAAGAAACTATAAGGTGGAAAAAAGTAGAAGATGTCATAAGAAAAAAAATGGAAAGTTATAACTTTCAGGAAGTTAGATTCCCAACTTTCGAGACTACCGACCTTTTTAGAAAATCAACCGGAGAAAGCACGGATATTGTTAAAAAAGAGATGTTCACTTTCGAGGATTTAGGTGGTAGGAGTCTTACCCTGAAGCCTGAAGGTACGCCTTCGGTAGTCAGGATGTTTCTTCAGCATGGTCTTTTTAATAGAGGTGCCCTTCAAAAATTCTACTATATAGAGAGGATGTTTAGACAGGAAAGACCACAAAAAGGAAGGTATCGTGAGTTCAGACAATTCGGAGCAGAAGTAATTGGCTCGGTTTCCGCCGAGACAGATGCGGAACTCGTAAAATCAGCTCTGGACGTATTTAACGAATTAAATATTAAAGGTATAGAACTTAATATAAACTCAATTGGATGTCCCAGGTGCAGGAAGGATTTCGTTAAAAAATTGAAGGGTTTTCTTAAGGGGAAATTAACCGGGCTGTGCGAAGATTGTAATCGTAGATATGCGGAGAATCCTATGAGAATATTGGACTGTAAAATAGACAGAAAAAAAATAAAAGGCGCTCCCGTTCCTTCTGATTTTCTCTGTGATGAGTGCAGAGAGCACTTCGAAGATTTTAAAAAATGGCTTGATTTTTTGAAGATTAAATTTAATATAGACAACCGTCTTGTCAGAGGTCTTGATTATTATACTAAGACGGTTTTTGAGTTTGTTAATACGAATTTGGGTTCACAGAATGAGTTGGGTGGAGGCGGCAGATATGATGAATTAATCAAGTTTATGGGAGGAGAAGATACTCCTGCTTCCGGTTATGCGGTTGGTATTGATAGAATGATGTTATTGTTGCCGGAAGAAGAAGAAAAGATAAGTGTAGACGTTTATCTTGTTACTTTTGATGATGAGTCGGATCTTGCAGGGTTTAAAATATTAAATGAGCTGCGGGAAAAAGGTTTTTCTTGTGACAAAGATCCGATGAGAAGAAGTATTAAAGCACAGTTCAGAGAAGCTGACAGACAGAATGCAAAATGGGTAATAATAATAGGAGAAGACGAGAGGAAAAGAGGGGTTATTCAGTTGAAGAATATGGAAAAAGGGAAACAAAAAGAAATTCCCATGGAAATTGATAAGATAGTAAAGGAATTGAAATGTTAAGAGATGTAAATTGCGGAGAATTAAAGGCAAAGGATGATGGTAAAGTTATTTCTTTAGCCGGATGGGTCAGAAAGATTCGTGACCACGGCGAAATAATATTTATTGATTTGTGGGATAGGTATGGAGTTACGCAAGTGGTATTTTCCAGTAAAGATTTTGATCTTAAAAAAGTAAAAAAGTTAGGCCTGGAATGGGTAATAGCTGTAAGTGGTAAAGTAAGAAAGAGACCTGCAGATATGAGAAATAAAGATATGCCAACCGGGGAAATCGAAGTGTATGCTTCAGGGTTAGAAATCTTAAATTCTTCCGAAGTTCCCCCTTTTGTTGTACAGGAAGATATTCAGGCGGAAAAAGAATTAAGATTTAAATATCGGTATCTTGACCTCAGAAGGCATAAGGCTCTAAACGGATTTATTATTCGGCATAAGTTAATACAGGCTGCAAGAAGAGTCTTAAACGAAAGAGATTTTCTGGAAGTCGAGACCCCTATTCTTGCCACACCGACACCTGAAGGTGCTCGCGATTTCCTTGTTCCTTCAAGGCTTCAGAGTGGTAAATTTTACTCTCTTGCGCAGTCTCCGCAGTTGTACAAACAGATTCTTATGGTCGGTGGTTTTGATAAATACTATCAGTTCTCAAAGTCTTTTAGAGATGAAGATATGAGGGGAGACAGACAGCTCGAGTTCACTCAAATAGACCTTGAGATGTCATTTGCCGAAAAAGAGGATATCTTTGCAATCGGTGAAGATTTGATGGTTGCTTTTTTACAGGAAGCGCTTGGAGAAAAAATATCTACCCCATTTGCTAAGTTTACGTACAGGGAAGTTATGGAGAAGTACGGTACCGATAGACCGGATCTCCGGAATCCTCTTGTTATAGAAGATTATAGTGCACCTTCGAAAAGCGGAGATTTCGGAATTTTTAATTCTGCCGGGATAATCAAGGGAATTAAAATTGAGGGTTCCTTCAGCCGAGGTGAAATAGCAAAGTTCGAAGAAATCGTAAAAGATTCCGGGGCAAAGGGTCTTTTGTATTTAATTAATGATAGAGGCAATTATAAGGGTTCCTTTGTAAAATATTTTAAAGATTTTAGTGTTTTTAATTTGGCGGACGGCGAAACTCTTTTTTTGATTGCCGGGGATAAGGTTAAGGAAGTGCTGGTCCCGCTCGGTGATTTACGTGTTGCGCTTTGTAAAAAATTAGAACTCTTCATTGAAGGATGGAAGTTCTTATGGGTTACAGATTTTCCGCTTTTTGAATGGGATGAAGAAAACAACTGCTGGATCCCATGCCACCATATATTTACCGAGCCAGTCTCCTTCGTAGAAGATTTAGAAAAAACTCCCGGAGAAATAATCGGAAAACAGTATGATCTGGTTCTTAATGGAGTGGAATTAGGTTCTGGTAGTATTAGATGTCATAATCCTGAAATTCAGTTGAAATTAATGAAAATTATAGGTATGAATGAAAAAGAAGCAATGAATAAGTTTGGTTTTCTGCTGAAAGCTCTTTCTCTTGGAGCTCCACCGCATGGAGGAATAGGATTGGGTTTTGACAGGATATGTATGCTTCTTGCAGGGGAGAATTCTATTACCGATGTAATCGCGTTTCCTAAAACCCTGAGCGGTCTTGGACTTATGGAAGGTTCTCCCGGTTCTGTAAATGATGAAGATTTGAAAGAGTTGCATTTGGGAATAAGGAAAGATGAGTGAGATAAGAGTTTACCCGGATTCAGTTTTACATGAAAGAGCAAAGGAAGTTAAAGATTTCTCAAATATTCACCATCTGGTTGAGAGAATGCTTAAGACTATGTGTGAGGAAGAAGGCCTTGGACTTGCCGCCAATCAGATAGGAGTGGCAAGCCAGGTTCTGGTCGGCAGATCGGATGAAGAAAAAGGACAAATAATTCTGGTAAATCCGATAATTGTCAAGGCCGACGGAGAAGACGTAATGGGGGAGGGATGTCTTTCTGTTCCTATTGCTACTGTAGAAATTCCTCGGGCAGAGGTTCTCGTCGTTAGAGGTTTCGATGCGGATGGAAAAGAGGTAGAGTATAAAGTGGAGGGTCTTATAGCGAGAATGGTACAGCACGAAATAGACCATCTTAATGGGGTGCTAATAATAGATTACCTTTCTAAGGTAGATTTGTTGAAATATCAGATGGAATATGGCAAGAAGGAAGAGGAGGAGAAATGAAGAAAGATTTTATTTCAATGAGTGATATAGATAGAGTAACATTTCTGGAAATTATCAGAGATGCTTGTATACTGAAAGAGGAAAGAGAAAAAGCAATGGAAAAAACCCCCCTTAAGGGTAAGGTGCTTGCCATGCTTTTTGAGAAACCGTCTCTCCGGACCCGGTTTACATTCCAAACCGGTATTTATGAGCTTGGAGGTATGGGGATTTATTTTGCTCCTTCTGATATAGATATTGGGAAAAGAGAAAGTGTGGAAGATATCGCGAAGAATCTCTCAAGGTGGGCTTCGGGAATAATGGCAAGAACATTTGCTCATTCGACCGTTACGGGCCTTGCGGAGGATTCAAGCGTACCCGTTATAAACGGTCTTTCGAATCTGGAACATCCGTGTCAGATTTTGGCAGATTTTCAAACAATATACGAAAAAAAAGGAAAACTTGAGAATATTAAATTAGCGTTCATTGGCGACGGTAACAACGTATGCAATTCGATGCTTTTGGCTTCCGGGATTATGGGCGTTGATTTCAGGGTTGCTCATCCGAAAGGCTATGAACCTGATAAGGATATCGTGGAAGAAGCCACAAAATTAGCCGGCGCCTCGGGCGGCTCTATCACTATAACAAACGATCCCAAGGAAGCTGCAGATGGAGTCGACGTTATTTATACTGATGTCTGGGCTTCAATGGGTTTTAAACACGAGGCGGAAGAGCGGAAAAAAGCTTTTGCATCTTTTCAGGTCAACGAAGAAGTTGCCTTATGTGCCGATAAGGATTATATATTCATGCATTGTTTGCCTGCGATAAGAGGAGAAGAGGTTACATCTGAGGTTATAGATGGTCCTCATTCGGTTGTTTTTGACCAGGCTGAAAATCGTCTGCATTCTCAGAAAGCTTTGATGTTGAAGTTGATGAGGTGAAAAGGCTTTTACCACGGAGGGCACAGAGAAAACAACTAAAATTTTGTTTGTTTAAAACCCGACCCATTCCAGAATCAGAAACAACAAATTGCACAAATAACACGAATATTTTTTATTTTAACTCATGACTTATGACACATAATCCAGGACTTAGCTATATCTTGACTTAAGAGTCTTATTGTAAAGATTAGAATATGAAACGAAGAATACGAATAATAGTAATAGTTTTATTAATCATCGGTATGATTTGTCCGTTCTATCTTATATGTCAAATGTTACCTGCTTACAAGAAGCTATTCGACTGGCTTTTTCGCACAGATATATCTCATATAGTAATGCGTTTTATTCTTTATGGAGTACTGGGGTGGTTAGTATTATCTGTATTTTCAGATAGAAAACCTCCGATCCCGTTGTGTTTTTTTGTTTTAGGTTTTTTGAGCATAGCCGTGGCTCAAGAAGTAATGCAGTTGTTAGCAGGACAGGGACCAGCAGGATGGGATGATATATTTGATACTCTTGTAGATATTAGCGGCGCCGTAATTGGAATTAGCGTTTTTAGGTGGAAGTGGTGTAGAGAAAAGCGGGGCATCAAGAAAAAGTAAAGATCAAATATCAAAATGGAAAAATTTAACAAAGAAGTCAGAAGCCAGTAGCCAGAATCCGGAATTCCACCCTACCCCCAAAAAAACTTATTGAACCACAAAGCCCACAAAGAACGCAAAGTTTTTATGTTTCTTAACTAAAACCTAAAACCCAAGACCTGAAACCTAATTTTGTCATTTTAATTTTCAATATTTCATTTATACTTATATAGGATTATTCAAATGAAGCTTCTTATTGTCATTCAAGTATTCCAAAAATAGGATATAGGGTTTTTCGATAATTTTTATACTTGACATTTATGGTTTAAATGGATAAAATATAAAAGTAGAGAATTTTTTTAAGGAGGATAAGTAATGCCGGGTCTGGATTCCGAATTAGTTCTCGGTAAAATTTTTGAAAAGGCTATTGAGACTAAGAAAAGAGTCGGACAGATTTACCGTCAGTTTGCGCGATTGTTTTCTCATGTACCTGAGGTTGAGGATTTCTGGAGGAAAATGAATATAAATCAAATTACGCACGCAGATTGGTTGAAAGAAATTAAAGAATCTTTAACGGAGGAACAAATACTTTCATTGCCGCAAGTTGAATTAGTTTTAAAAACGCATGCTATTAAAAATTTATTTGATAAACATTCGAAAAGAGAAATTGGTAGCCTTCATGATGCTTATGAGGTTGCCCATGAGATCGAATCTTCTGAAGTAAATAACCTTTTTAAAATGCTTTCCAGTGAATTTATTTCTTCGGAGAAGAAGAAAAATTTTATTCTCGCTGAAATAGATGAGCACCGGCGGCAGATAATGAATTTGCCCGAAAGGTTTGAGGGTGGAATGAGAGAAATAAAAGTAGGAGGAGAATAAAGGCAGAGTCTGGCGTCTTGTGTCGTGGGTCTTGAGTCAAAGAAACAAAGAGTTTCAGCAAATCATACATATAGCACAAATGCTTTTTTACCCTGTTTGAAGATTCGATAATTTAAC
>CAYRCN010000091.1:0-7097 GCA_964422805.1 uncultured bacterium
AAAAAATAGAAGGAGTGGAAAATATCGATAAAGTAATAAACATCGACCAGAGTCCAATAGGCAGAACTCCACGCTCAAATCCTGCGACTTATACAGGGGCATTTGATCCGATAAGAGACTTTTTCGCTGAGCTTCCTGCTTCAAGAGTCAGAGGATACAATAAAGGAAGATTCTCTTTCAATGTAGAGGGAGGAAGATGTGAAGAATGCGGGGGGCAAGGGCAGAAGAAAATAGAGATGCATTTTTTATCTGATGTTTACGTTACCTGTAAAGGCTGCAAGGGAAAGAGATATAAGAAGGAAACCCTGGAAGTCGAGTATAAAGAAAAAAACATAGCCGATGTTCTCGATTTAACAGTATCGGAAGCTCTTTCCTTTTTTTCGGATATTCCAAAGGCGAGGCAAAAGTTAAAACTCCTGCAGGATGTGGGATTAGGATATATAAAACTCGGTCAGCCCGCGACCACTCTTTCGGGAGGCGAAGCGCAGCGAATAAAACTTGCAAAAGAGCTATCAAAAATCGCCACAGGTGATACTCTTTATCTCCTTGACGAACCCACAACCGGTTTGCATGCTCACGATATACGTTTGCTTTTAAAAATATTGAAACGCCTCGTGGATATGGGAAACACGGTAGTGGTTATTGAACATAACCTTGATGTTATAAAATGCGCGGACTGGATAATAGACCTGGGACCCGAAGGCGGAGCGGAAGGTGGTGAACTTATAGGTGAGGGTACCCCTGAGGAAATCGCGGAAATCAAAAAATCCTATACGGGGAAATTTTTGAAAGAAATACTTTCAAATGGAATGTAAAAATCAAATATCAAAGATAAAGCTCTTCGCTTTTGGCTGTTGGCTTTTAGCTCTTTTAAAAATAAAAGCTAAAGGCGAAAGGCTAATAGCTAACAGCTTGGCTTCTTTTCATATGTCATTTTGCTATTTACTTTTTAATATTTTATTTTAGATAGAATCACACGAATAGCACGAATATTTTATTTTTTTACTAAATCCCAATCCCTAAATCCTAAATCCCAATTATACCCTTGAATATTTACCTGAAAATGCGCATAATTGTATAAGAGAGGCAAAATTTGAAGTGTCCGAACTGTAAAGAAAGCGAATTAATTCCGGTAATGACTAAAAACGGAGTTCTGGTAGATTATTGCTCTCGATGCGAAGGTATCTGGCTGGATAGGGGAGAAATTTATTATTTTACAAAAACTCCCAAATATCTGCGCTGGAAAATTAAAGACGGATTAAAGAATTCAAGACTCTCCAGGAAGTTAAATCCTCAATCCAAGACTCCTCTCGTCGGACTACCCTTACGGGGAAACAAAATGGTCGTTTACTACTGCCTTAAAACAGGCGGCATCTGGATAGATAAAGAGGTCCTGGATGAATTTCTTAGCGAAAAAAATTTCTTTATAAAAATCGAAATCGATAAAAATACCCTTCCTTCCGAACTCAAAGTCCCTGTAGGGGCGCCGGTTCATCTGCCCAACCTGGCTCTGACTTCCGGAGCAACTCTTTTTCTCCTTTACGGATTACTCTCGTTGATTCTCATTATACTGGTAAATCTGGGCTATCTTGAGCCGATGATAGCTTTAATTATAGGGATTGGAATAGCGTTTGTACAATTCTTAATCTCTCCTTTCCTGATAGATCTCGTTTTGCGATTTTTATACAATATGAGATGGAAATCACTGGAAAGGTTACCAGAACATTTACAGACCTTTTTAAAGGATATTTCCCCTAAATACAATATCAGGGTTCCGCGGTTCGGAATAATTTATGATGGTTCGCCTAACGCTTTTACCTACGGGCATGTTCCCAATGACGCAAGAATAATTATCACTTCGGGACTTATGGATCTTCTTGGAGAAGATGAACTCGAAGCGGTGGTAGCGCATGAGATTGGTCACGCCGTACACTGGGATATGCTTGTGATGACTATTGCATACGTTGTACCTTTGATTTTATACTATATTTTTCGCACCTTGATTCGAATAAAAACAAGCGGAAAAGACAAATCTGCCCCAGTTCGTTACGCAATTGCAATAGGCTCCTATGTTCTTTATTTAATATCCGAGTACATCGTCCTTGGTTTTTCGCGTGTAAGAGAATATTTTGCCGATAGGTTCGCAGGTAAAAATTGTAATCCTAATAGTTTAGCCTCCGCTCTGGTTAAGATAGGCTACGGTCTTGCGGGGAAAGGGAAGAAGAAAGAGCGTAGAAAACCGCAGTTGGAATCGATAAAAGCAATGGGAATATTCGACCCGACTTCAGCCGTCTCTTTGGCAATCTCATCGTATCATCCCCAATTTATGGGAGGAGATGTCGATAAAGATACATTAAAAAGCGTTATGCGGTGGGATCTATGGAGTCCCTGGGCAAAGTATTATGAACTTCACTCGACGCATCCTTTAATAGCTAAAAGACTGCTCGCTTTAAGCAGACAGGCCGAAACTAAAGGAAAATCACCTTACGTTGTTTTCAACGAGAGACGCCCTGAAAGTTACTGGGATGAATTTCTGCTTGATTTTTTAATCGTTTTGCTGCCAGTTGTTGCTGTTGTTTTGAGTGCAGTACTATTCTTTGTAAAACAGGACTTTATGTATCTTAAATTAGGTGTTGTTTTATTGGGCGGAACTTATTTGCTGAGAATTGTTTTCTCGTACAACTTTTCGTTCTTCCCAGAGATGAAAATTTCATCGCTTTTAAAGAAGGTTAAAGTCTCCGGTGTACGTCCGGTACCCTGCAGGATGGAAGGTAAAATTATCGGTAGAGGTGTACCGGGACTAATATGGAGTGAAGATTTCGTCCTGCAGGATGACACGGGAATAATATTCTTAGATTACAGACAACCTCTCGGTATCTGGAATTTCTTGTTCGGACTTTTGAGGGCTAAAAGATATCAGGGTGAAGAGGTTAAGATAACGGGATGGTACCGCCGTGCCCCAGTTCCTTATATAGAAATAAAAAGTATGGAGACATCGACAGGCAAAAGCACCTGTTATGTATTTAGGGTTAAAATTATAGTAGGGATAATACTTACACTTCTTGGCGCAGTTCTTCTTGTTTTACGTTAAGACGAGTCAGTCGATTTATATCTCTTCCTGTCTCCCTGATTTATTTTTTAGCTTACCTGAGAAGTGATATCTTATTAGTTACCGCTTCTCTTCCCGCCTCAACACGAATAAAGTATATACCTGAGGGTAAAGGTTGATTGTCTTCTATTTTTTTATCCCAACTTATTGTATAAATTCCGGCTTCTCTTTTTCCGCTTGCCAGGGTTTTGACTGTATTCCCCAGGAGATCATAAACTTTTAAAGAAACCATAGAATTTTTTGGTATTTCATATTTTATAGTGATAATTGAGTTATATGCATTTTCGAGAGAAAGCTTAACTTGATCGCTATTAGAAGAATCTTTATGGTCGATTCCTGAGGATGGTTCCCATCCTGCTAGACATGCCATCATCCACCAGAGCGCTTCACCTTTATGTTCACAGTTCATGATGGATGTATGTGCGCTTTCGTTTACATTATACTGGTCGTGCTCACGCGGAAAGACATTACCTTCGTACGAAGACGTGTCCATATCTCCGTTGTACCAGCAATCTATATCTGCGAAGTCAAAAAGGACTTTATTGTTATCCCGGCAGTATTGTCTGATTTGTTCATTTCTGAGATATCTGTTATATCCGCCCGCGTCCGATGTATATGTATGATGTCCGTGCCATGACTGAGCATTACCTGACATATATATAAACGTGATATTCGGGAATTCGGACTCAAGCTGAGATATAGAATCGAGATATGCCTGAATTCCTTCCTCGGAATAGCTGTTTACCTGACAGCACCAGGACCACATTGAATAGTTTATAGACGGATTATGGTTTAAAACATTTCTCGTAGAATCCATTCCGGCACCTGTTTCCCAGTATTCGTCTGGTGTTATATAGTCGTCAAATTCCTGCCCGTCGAATATACAAAAAGCGCCATTCTCATTCGGCAAAGAACACAGTGTTCTGGCAAAGTTGTAACTGGTATCGGCAGATTCTACCATCCCGAGCCCTGAGGTCAATTGTCCGCCGTGAGAAGTATGGGCATAATGCAATCTGCAGTTTGCCTGAACAGAGTCGATCCATTCAGCGGGTATTTCCGAAAGATTTACACAGGTATGATCGATTATTAAACTTTGAGAAAAGCCTGTAGAAGTAAAAATAAATAGCGTTAAGAGAAAAACAAAAAAACGTTTAAGAATGTAATTTTTTAAAAGCAAAGTTGCCTCCTTTTTATAGTTTATATATGAAAACAACTATTCCTTGCAGGTTTAAGAATAATTATACCGCTCCTTTTCTTTTAGCAAGAATTATAGCGGTAACAGCTAAAATAATGATAAGCCCCATTCCCGTATAAGCTGTCCAGATAGGATAATCTCCGTAGCCTTTTTTTATCAGATTTACAAACTGAAAAACAAGAGAGGTTCCGAGAAAAGCGGGGGTAAGGAATTTTATAAATATATCCCACCATATGCCTATCTTCATTTCCGAGACTTGATTGATATAGCTTCTGGCTTTTTTTGCACCAAGTACGTAGCCTATAACTATACATTCAAGAAGACCAACCACAGTAATTCCGTAATTGGTGATAAAATGGTCTGCTATATCAATCCAGTAAAGTCCTGCTCTTGTGGTAAAAGGCAATCCTACAAGAAATCCAAATACACAGATAACCGGTAGTACGTACTTTTTCTTTACTCCCCATTTATCAACGATACTTTCGACTACAGGTTCGGTCATCGAAAATGCCGAGTCAATTCCCAGGGTAAGAAGAAGCAAGAAGAAAAGAGCCGCAAAAAACCGAGCGGCTACAGGAAGCAAGCTGATTGCCATAGGGTAAGTCACAAAGGCGAGTCCAATACCGGAACTCGTAACATCTTTAACCGAAACCCCAAGCGTCTGTGCAAGGTATCCAAGCGTTGAGAAAACCGCGAATCCGGCAACAAAAGAAGTCAGACAGTTGGCTATACTTGTCAGAAAAGCATTTACTGTAATATCCGATTCTTCATGCAAGTAACTCGCATAAACAATCAGAGTACCCATTGCAAGAGAAAGCGTGAAAAATATCTGACCATAAGCCGCAAGCCAAACTTTAGGTTTCAGTAAAACCGAAAAATCGGGAGTTAGATAAAATTTAATACCCTCAATGGCTCCTGGAAGAGTTAACCCTCTTATTACCATAACTACAATTATCAACCAGGGAATTATAACAGTGAAGTATACAATTTTCCCGAGTGTTTCCACACCTTTAAAAAGACTCAAATAAATCCACAACCATACTAAAGCGAGTCCGACTACTATCGGAAGTCTTATTCCGCCAAGAACAGAAGGAGAGCTTGACAGTTGAAGTATATCGTTGTTGAAGAATGCTTTTACGGATTCGGCTGTGTTGCCCCATCCCAGATCGAAAGAATGATAAAGATAATTCACACACCACCCCATAATTGTACAGTAGTAAGTCGATAGAATAAATATCAGCAGTATAGCAAACCAGCCTGCCCATTCGGCTCTGTGCCATATTTTCCTGAAAGCTATTGGGGGGGCGCTCTGTGTAAAGTGTCCAACGTAGTATTCAAGTATCATTAGAGGAATTCCTGCCGTAATCAAAGCAATTAGATAGGGTATCAGGAATGCTCCTCCTCCGTTTTCATAAGTAATGTAGGGAAATCTCCATACGTTACCGAGCCCTATCGCCGAACCAATAACTGCAAAAAGAAAAGATGATCTCGAACTCCACCTTTCTCTTGTAGATTCCATTATATACTCCTTGTTTCGTTTATATAAAGTAAATCAGAGAGAAGCGCGTATCCGGTTTCCTTTTTCCCAGCGCCAGGGCCAGAAACTAATATATTCCCGAGAATATCAGTAGTAAAGTTTATTGCATTTATTGAACCCGTTATCTTAGAGAGGGGATCCTGATCACTTAAAACCTCAGGAGTGACAGAAGCAATAATTCCACTTTCGGTCTTCTTGGCCGCGGCTATAAGTTTCCAGTGTTTGTGATCCTTTAAAGCTTTTATTATATCCTTTTCCGTTACGGTATCAATCCCTTTTACGGAGACGCCCTTTATTTTTAGATCGCCTCCCATAAGAACATTCGCAATAATGACTATTTTTGCGGCAGAATCCCATCCTTTTATATCGGCTTCGGGCTGTTCTTCGGCAATACCTTTTTTTCTTGCTTTTTTTAAGGCTTCTTCATATGAAAGACCGATTTCCATCTTGGTTAGAATGTAATTGGCAGTTCCGTTCATTATCCCCCTGACTTCTTTTATTTCAATACCCTTAAAGGTAGATTCAACAAGATTTATCACGGGAGTTCCGGAAAGAACCGTTCCTTCAAAACGAAAGACAACGTCGTTTTTGCTGGCAATGTCTCTCAATTCCTTGTAAGCAAGAACTAGCGGTCCTTTATTTGTGGTTACTACATTTTTCTTACTGCTTAGAGCGGAACGGATTAAAGATAAGCCGGGCTCTCCGGTTTCAAGATTAGTTGGGGTTGCCTCTACAATTGTATCTGCATTTGCTTCTTTTATGGTTTTTCCCGAATCCCAACCTTTTACCCCTTCTGAATAATTTTTAATATTATTATCCTTCTGTAATAAAGATAATATTTCTTCGATGTTTATTCCTTTCTCAGAAAAAACGGACCCGACGACAGGGTCGGAAATAGCCGTAATTAAAGGATTAAAATTATATTCCTTTAGAAGAGTATCTTTTTTTTCGAGGAGTAATTCTAACAACCCTCTATTTACAGTTCCTAAACCGATCAGAGCCAATTTCATTTAAATCTCCTTTGATTGTATTAACGAACAAATATAGAAAAACTTTTTTTGTTGTCAAGGGAACCCAGCCCCTCAACCACATTAATCTCACACAAAGAACACAAAGACACAAAGGAAAAAATATTGTTGTTTAAAACCCTTTTCCTCCCCAATTAATCCCATACGGAAACACAGGGAAAAACAATTACAGATTTGAAAAGAACTCGTCTACTTTTTCAATCGCTTCTTCGGGAGAATCTACTTTCT
>CAYRCN010000092.1:0-7045 GCA_964422805.1 uncultured bacterium
TAAGGCGAGTGTTCACTTTGTTTTAAATATTCAATTGGTTGTTTCCCAAATCTTATTATCGCTGGATAGTATGTTCTGTGTATATTATTATCGGCGCAGAAAAAGAATATTTTTATATTATTAAGATAATCCGGATTATCGTAGAAATCGACTAGAAGCTCAGAGTAACGGTATGCTTGGCTATCAGGAGAGTGATCTGGTATTCTCGTTTCATTCCAAACATGATATATTGTTAGAGAATCTCTTATTGCTAAGGCGGTATCAATTAAATGAGGGTTTTCTTTTCTGTAAATAAGATTTCCTCCGTTATATAATATAGTATCGGCTTTGTTGTTATCTGCTTTATTGACTAAAATTACTGTATCTTCTATATTTAGTAATGTGTCTTTTATTGCTTCGCATTCTTTTGCTCGTTTTTGCCAGAAAACAGTATCCCAGAAAACTTCTCCACTATCTGAAGAATATGTTGCGAACCCCCAAATACTACCACATGAATTATGCGTGCCTCTTTCTCCTCTTACCAGGTCGGTATGTAAAAATCCGATTTCGGTTATCCATATAGGTTTATCCTTACCAACAATATCCCTTAAAGTATCTAACCATTTCATTATACTATCTGTTCTCCAATAGTAAAAATGATGAGAAACCACATCTATACTGTCCAAACCTATTGAATCGATAAGACTACGAACGGCCATTTTCCAATTATCCCAGTATTTCATTTTTATAATTTTTTTGGAATCTGGTTCGAAATATTCCCATTCGTAGAGTTTGTTGCTTGGTTTGCTGTCGAAAGAGATACCTACAATTTTTGCGGACGGATCTGCTTTTTTCATAGCTGTTCTAGTATGTTTATACATTTCAACATACTGGTCTGGTGTTCCCAAGAAATATCTATTATGCGGTTCATTTGAAAATTGCCAGTATTTTATTGGTGTTAGATTTTCTAAACCTGGCATATCATTAATTCCATCTCCGTCGTATCTCTCTACAAGTGTAACTATATAGTTTTTATATGCGTTCCATTTTAGGGAGTCGGGAGGATAACGATATCTGTTTTCCCAGCTTAAAGATTTTGCGTCTGGATGTCTAGCCCAGCCTGCTGTGTATCCTATTGATGGGAGCAGATATAAGCCTCTTTCTCCCGTCCATTTTACCAGTGAGTCTTCAGTTTCAAAATCCCAAGAGGTTGAATCTTTAGGTTGAACGTCACACCATCTGAAAGCACCCTGGGCTCTCCACCATTTTATTCCAGCTTGGCTGCATAAATCCATTGATATTTTGTATTTTTCTTTAAAAATTTTGTCTCTGGTAAGAGAATGATGTTTTTCGTAGATGCTATAATTCATTCCGAAAGGGAAGTTTTCGCCACTGCTATAAAGCAATAATCCATAAGAAAATAGTAGAATTGATATAAATTTTACCATAATAATGCATTTATATTTTGTTCGAATTATACTTACAAGATTGTTTTTAAGGTTTCTTTTCCTATTGATGTTTATTTTTTTCATTGATTTATTATGCCCAAGGAAATTAAAAATGTCAAGGTATTGTAAAAAACATGTGGGCACGCTGATAGCTTAAGAGTTTTTTCTACGGTAATTACTATCCTTAAACTCTACATATTGTTATTTTCTATGTCTTTATTTAGGTTGACAAATTATGAAATTTTTATAAGTTTAGGTTACTTTTTTATCCGGAAAAGCATATAAAATGGAACTATATAAGGGTTTATTCGTCTACTCTTATAAAATAATGAAAGGAGGTTAATATAATCTGGAAGAAACAGCAGTTTCTGCTTTTGTTTTTTGATATACTGTTTGCGGCAATATCTATAATTTTGACATATCAAGTTATTCCGGAAGAAATAATCGGGTTTGTTAGTAATATTTATCTGGAATTGATTGTTTTTACTTTACTTGTTATTGGAATATTTGTGTATCTTGACTTATATAATTATCTTGTTTTTTTAAATAGGTTCAGGTATATTTACAGAACCACAAAAGGAATCGCGTATATATTTGTTTTTTATCTGATCTGGCTGTTGGCTTCGTCTTCCCTTAATACCCAGAATGAGTTTTCTTTATTTGTACTTTTCGGAATTTTTTCCTTCTTAATTTACTTTTCAAGAATTATACTTATTCCCATTTTTTCTTTGTTATTGCCTAAAAAAGGAATTATGATTTTCGCGCCTGAAAATAATTATAAATATATTGAAAATTGGATAAAAGAACACACGGTTTCAGGTCTTAATATAAAGAAAATCTCGGGGGACAAAGAGGAATTAGAAGAGTACGTAAAAAAGGGTAATCCTGTTGTGATTTCTACCTTTACGGAAGAATGGGAAAAGCTAATTGAATATCTTTTTTATTTCAAAAACAGGGTTCCTGTAATTTTATTTGCTCCGATTCTAACCGGTATTGATGACGTAGATTATTGGGCTTATGTTGATGATGTACCTATTGTTTATTTTAGATGGAGTGGCCGATCAAGGGCTTATTTTTTTGTGAAAAGATTAATAGATATTCTTGGGGCAATTTTTGCCATTATAATTTTTTCTCCTTTTATGGCTATTGCAGCGATAGGTATTAAGCTAACATCTAAAGGACCGGTGTTTTTTATACAGAAAAGAGTTGGGAAGGGTGGAGAAGTTTTTAATATGTTAAAATTCCGTTCTATGCTTATATCTGCAGATGATAAACCTCATAAAGAATTTGTAAAAGTTTATATGAATGGAAAGAACGGAGAAAATAGATTTAAGTTAACCGACGATTCCAGAGTAACTTCATGGGGTAAGGTATTAAGAAAGGTAAGTATTGATGAATTTCCTCAATTTTTTAATGTCTTTAAAGGTGAACTTTCATTGGTTGGTCCCAGACCTCCTCTTGAATATGAAGTTGACAATTACTCAAAGTGGCATAGAGAACGGCTATCAATTAAGCAGGGCGTTACGGGTATATGGCAGGTTTTCGGAAGAGCAAGATTACCATTTGACAAATCCTGTTTTCTTGATATATTCTATGCGGAGAACAGAAGTTTGTGCCTTGATTTGCACCTTTTAAGTCAGACACCCCAGACTATTGTTTTTGGCCGAGGAGCATATTAGGAGATTTTATGGGTTTTATAAAAATTAGGACGGAAAAGAGACAGGTTGATACAGGAAGTCCGCAGGATTTGATTATTCCTGAATATAACATAGTTGTAAGTAATTCAATCCTGGGTGATGGCGTTACAATATGGAGTAATGTTAATATATATGGGGCAGAGATAGGTGATAATACAAAAATAGGAGCTTTTGTTGAAATTAGAAAGGGTGTGAAAATCGGAAAGAACGTAAAAATCGAACCTTTTGTTTTTATTCCTGAAGGTGTGGAAATTGGGGATTGTGTATTTCTTGGTCCGAATGTTATTTTCACAAACGATATCTATCCATGTTCATGTAGTGAATCTGGAGAATTAAAGGAAGAATATGAGATAACGTCTACCATTATAGAGGATCAGGTTTCGATTGGAGCTCAATCAGTTATTAAATGTGGAATAACTATAGGAAAAGGGGCTCTAATAGGTCTTGGTTCGGCTGTCACGGAAGATATACCCCGGGGAGTAGTTGTTTATGGCGAAAAAGCAAAAATAAGGAGAAATTTAGATGAATCAGATTCCGCTTGTTGACCTTCATGCTCAATATGAAGAAGTTAAGGATGAAATGCACGGGCTTTGGGATGAAGTACTCGATTCTATGTATTTGTATCTGGGTAAAAATGTAAAGGAGTTCGAAAAAGAGTTTGCTTCCTACAATAACGTGAAACACTGTATCGGTGTAGGTTCAGGAACAGAAGCACTTCTTTTTACATTGAAGGTTGTCGGAGTTGGAAAAGGAGATGAAGTGATAGCTCCTTCTCATACTTTCTTTGCGACAATTGAAGCCGTTATTCATGCAGGTGCTTATCCTGTTATGCTGGATATTGATACAAAATCTTATACGCTGTCCGTAGAAGACACCCGGGAATATATAGAGAAAAATTGCATAAAAGAAAAGGAAGGATTAAGAGATAAAAAAACAGGAAGGATTTTAAAAGCTATTATACCGGTTCATATTTATGGGTATCCTGCCGATATGGATGGCTTTAATGAAATAGCAAGAAAATATGGGCTTTTTATAATCGAGGATGCGGCTCAGGCACATGGTGCAGAATATAAAGGTAACAAAGTGGGAACTCTCGGTGATTTAGCCGCTTTTAGTTTCTATTTTTCAAAGAATCTTGGTGCGTTCGGAGAAGCGGGTGGAGTTACGACTGATAATGATGAGTATGATCTAATAATCAGAAGACTGCGGGAACATGGGCAGAATGGCAAATATTCTCATGAATTAGTAGGTTTTAATTCCAGATTGGATGAGCTGCAGGCGGCTGTCTTACGTTGTAAATTAAAGCTTTTAGATGGATGGAATGAAAGGAGAAGAAAGATAGCTCATTTTTATAATAAAGCTTTAAAAGGTTTACCTGTGGTAACTCCGGAAGAAGCTAAAGACGTATTTCATGTATATCATCTTTATGTGATTCGTTCCGAACGAAGAGATAAACTTTTTGAACACTTAAAAAGAAGCGGTATTGGTTGTGGAATGCATTATCCTTTACCAATTCATCTTCAAGAAGCTATGAAAGGTAATGGGTATAAGAGGGGAGATTTGCCTAAAACAGAAAAAATAGCAAGCGAAATTTTGTCTCTACCTATGTATCCGCATCTAACTGAAGAAAAAGCAGGTAAGGTTGTGGAAACAATAATAAATTTTTACAAATAGAGGGGTATTTATGAAGGTTGGAGTTATAGGACTTGGATATTGGGGGCCTAATTTAATGCGAAGTATTCTTTCTTTTGGAGATATTGAAGTTGTTGGCTGCGAAAAAAACGAAGGCAGATTGGAAGAGGTTCGGAAAATATTTCCCAATGCAACTTATGTCAAAGATTATGATAAATTGCTAGATGATGATGAGGTAAAAGCTGTATTAGTATCAACACCTGTGTGTACTCATTATTCGATTGCAAAAGATTCCCTCGAAAGCGGAAAGGATGTATTTGTTGAGAAACCTTTAACAGAATCTTCTCCTAAGGCTGTGGAACTTATAAACCTCGCAGCTGAGAAAAAGTGTGTACTGATGGTTGGTCATATTTTTGAATATAACGATGCAGTGATAAAAATTAATGATATAATAAAAAACGATGAAGTTGGAGAACTTCAGTACATAACTTCTACGAGAGTGAATTTAGGGATACATAGAAAGGATGTAAATGTTTTGTGGGATTTGGCTCCTCATGATTTGTCGATTATTTTTAAATGGGTAAATTCGGAGCCTGTTTCGGTTGCCACTATGGCGAAGGCTTCCGTAGTTGATGGTTTGCCCGATGTGGCTTTTGTTCAATTGGCTTTTGATTGTGGGATGATTGCGGATATTCAGGTAGGTTGGCTGGCTCCTTCCAAAGTTAGAGAAACGATTATAGTGGGGAGTAAGAAAATGATAGTCTATAACGAAACTAATCCCCGGGAGAAAGTAAAAATATATAATTCCGGCGTAGATTTCGAAGACCCGCATGATTATGGAGAGTTTTTACTGTCTTATAGATCAGGAGATATTCATTCCCCTACTCTTTCCAATAGAGAGCCTTTGAGGATAGAAATGGAGCATTTTTTGAAGTGTGTAAGAGAAAGAAAGAAACCGCTTACCGATGGTTACAGCGCCTTACGAGTCATAAAAGCAATTGAAATGGCAGAAAAAAGCTTTAATGAGAAAAGAATTGTATATCAAGGAGAATGAAGTTAATTTCAAATCAGTTTAGAATTAAAACCAGCTACTCGGGAGAGTCTTTGCCCGCAAAGGTTATGTAGTTAACCCTTTCGGTGAAAACCCTTGACTTTATGATTAAATACATTATTGTTGAGTCGCTATGTTAGGGTTGATTTTTTTATTCGCTTTTCCTTACGGAGAAGTAATAGTAGAGATTAATGTAGAAGGACTTAAGGAAATTGATACTTCTCTGGTTGTCCGTTCTTCTGGTTTTAGGATAGGGGAGATTTTAACCCGGGAAATGGGAATAAGAGCAATAGAAAGTCTTTACAGGACCGGGTTCTTTAGTGATGTGGAACTTAATGCCAAACGAAAGAGCGGAGGAATTAAAGTGGTGATCGAAGTAACTGAAAATCCTCGCCTTAAGTCTTTAGAATTTGAAGGTAATAAGAAATTGAATGACGGAGATATCTCATCTCTTGTTGATTTATCTCCTCCTGCCATACTTTCCGACTATAAGCTGCACAGAATAAAGGAAAAGATATATGATTTATATCAAGAGAAAGGATTTTCGGAAACAGAGATTACAATTAAAAAAGAGGAAGAGGAAGACGGCGTTAATGTAACTTTCATCATTAATGAGGGAGCGCAGTACAAAGTGAAAAAGATTAATTTTATTGGGAACAAGGGAGTTTCCGACGGTACTCTTTCCGGAGTTCTTTCCAACAAGACAAAAAGATGGTGGACTTTCTGGAGGAATAACAGTTTGAAGTTGGATTCTTTAGGGGTTGACGTGCCTAAAATTGAAGCTTTATATAGAAAGCATGGTTATCTTGGAGCTGAAGTGGATACTTTTTATGTAGAGTACAAAGACAATAAGGCGATTGTAAATTATGTTGTTGATGAGGGAAAACTTTATTACTTTGGGGAGACACATCTTGAAGGGACGGAAGACCTTGGGTTTGTATCGAGCCGACTGAAATGGAAGAAGGGAGAATTATTTAACGAAGATAAGATTCAGAAGACAATTGAAGATCTTTCTGTTTTTTATTCTAATTACGGTTACCTGCACGCGATGATTTTTCCCAGTTACGATATTGTAAAAGATTCGATTGTCGAAGTTGAACTTTATGTAAGTAAGGGAGATCCTGTTTATGTAAGGTTTATTAACATTACAGGCAATAATAAAACCTATGATAAAGTAATCAGAAGAAATATCGTTATTTATCCGGGTGAGCTTTTCAGGAGAGACAGGATAATGCACA
>CAYRCN010000093.1:0-6999 GCA_964422805.1 uncultured bacterium
AATTTTAAAAAGAGTTGAATGGTTGAGAGGTTAAAATAAAAAAACAATAAAGTTGAATTATACCCAGTCCCTTGAGTATTTATCTTCCCTGGTCGACAGGGAAAAAAAAGTCAGCAGAAAGTACAAGATTTCCTTAAGAAAGTTTAGAGAAGATTTAGAAAAATTCAGTAACCCCCAAAGAAAATTAAAAGGCTTTTTGATAGGAGGAACCAAAGGCAAAGGTTCAACCGCTTATATAGTAGAATCAATTTGCAGGAATGCGAACTTCAAAACCGGTCTTTTTACTTCTCCCCATTTAATCTCTTATAGGGAGAGGATAAAAACAAATGGGGAACCGATTACTAAAGCAAAGTTTGCATCACTTATAGAAGAAATCGCAGAAGCCGGTACAAATTTATCTGTGTTTGAAACTTTAACCGTTATGGCTTTTCTTCTGTTTTCAAGGGAGAAAGTAGACTATTCTATTTTCGAGGTTGGACTCGGAGGAAGACTAGACGCGACAAATGTTTTTGACCCCGATGTTTCAATAATAACGCCTATAAGCTTTGACCACACTGCTATACTCGGAACAAAACTTTCAGAAATAGCGGGGGAAAAGGCTAAGATTTTGAGAAAGGATAAAATAAATATTTCAGCTCCTCAGGATAAAGAAGTTGAAGAAATATTAAAGAAAGAAGTGGACGGAAATATAAAGTTCGTAAAGAATTATAAGTTATTTTCTTTGGATGAAAAACAAACTGTTTTTAAATTAGGTAAAGAAAAATACTCCACCAGTTTAATAGGGGGAGTACAGGCTTTAAATTGTTCTCTCGCAATAACTGCCTGTAGGAAAATAGGAATTAATTTAGGCAACGAAAAACTCAATGAAACTCTGATGAATTTAAAAATACCCGGGCGTTTTCAAATTATATCAAGAGAACCGTATGTAATTCTTGATGGAGCTCATAATGTCGCTTCGATTAGAGCTTTAAAGAAAACAATCCGGGAAATTTTTAATAAAAGAGTTCTGCTCGTATTTTCCTGTTTGTCGGATAAAGATATTAAAGGAATGCTAAGGGCTATAAGACCCATCGTCAAAAAAATTTATCCCACTGAAATACCATATGTTAGAAAGATGCCGCTTAACGGAATAAAAAAAACTATAATGGAAACAGGTATGGAGATGGCTGAAACTACGGGTATTATAGAGGAAGATATAAAAATCGCGGGAAAGGAAGCGTCAAGTTCCGATATAATAATTGTTACCGGCTCTTTTTATCTTATTGGAGAAGCCTTAAAACAATTTAAAAGTTAAATATTAAAATGGATATAGAAAAGAAAAAAGACTAACCACAGAGAACACAGAGAAATAATCATGTTAAAAAAGGGGAAGACGCGGAGTACACAGAGAAGAAAGAAATAAAAACTCTGTGCTCTCAGTGGTAAAAAGCTTAAGGGTTGAGAGTTGTGGGCTCTGTGTGTTTTCTTAATTTTGCTTTTTAATTTTTAATATTTGATTTTTCCGCCTTTTGCAATGGCATTACAAATAGAATACGATTTCTTATATAAGGCTTTGAAAAACAAGTATATAATTTTTTATATTAAATCCCCACCTTGACAAATACGAATTATTTATATCATTGTATCTTTGAGAGTATTTATCGACGGTTAGATATTCGAGAAACAATGCTTTGAAGAAAAATTATGAGTAAAACAATTTACCAGGAGTTGCGTGCAACGAAGGAGGAATTATGAAAAAAGTTGCAGTGTTTATCGATGTACAAAATATCCAGCAGGTTTTTGAAAAGCAGGGTGCAGAGATAAGATATGATAGATTAAAACAGCATCTTGTGGATAAGTATAAAAAGGAAGATGGCGAAATCATTAAATATACGGCACTAATTCCTTTAAGAGAAATGGATGAAAACAGGCTGAAGCTAATTGACGCAATTTCTCTTTCCGGATATAGAGTCTTGAGCAAGATGGCAAAAGATAGACCAGACGGAACGGTGAAAGCTAATATGGATGTAGAGATGGCTCTGGAAATCGTTGCTATTTCAGACTATGTCGACGAAATCGTGATTGTGACAGGAGATAGCGACTTTGAACCTCTCATTCATTATCTCAGCAGAAGGGGTAAAAAAATTCTTCTTATTGGTCCGGGTAGAGGACCTACTGCTATAGAGATTATAAGAGCGGCAGACGAATTTGAGAATTTGGACGAGATAGAAGATATCGTACGTGCAGGTTGACAAAATAACTCTTATTATTATGTTATCGTCAATCCTCGGTAGCTCAAAGGAAGAGCGCCTGACTGTTAATCAGGATGTTGCAGGTTCGAGTCCTGCCCGAGGAGTTTAATTTAATCCTTATGTTGAAAAAGGGATGATAGGTGCTATATCACAAACGCAAGACAGTTTTCAATCTTTTGTCTGATGTTTGTATTTCGCTGTTTTTTCTTTATCTTTTCCTATTAGGTATTGAACTTTTAAGTTGTTCTCTAAAAGGTTTCGGTACAGGTTTCGCGAGAACCCTTATAAGTACCACTTCGAATCCCTTTACAGCCTTGTTTATCGGAATGCTTACAACAGCAATAATCCAGTCCAGCTCTGTTACGACTTCTATAACCGTGGGCTTCGTTGCTGCGGGAACCTTAACCGTATCTAATGCGATTCCGATAATCATGGGCGCAAACATAGGAACCACAATTACCTGCGTGATTGCTTCTTTTGGTCACTTCTCAGTTGAAAAGGAATTTTCTAAAGCTTTCCCTGCAGCAATCGTTCACGATATTTTTAATATTTTATCCGTGGTAGTTTTTTTACCCATCGAGATATTCTTCCATCCGATTGAACGGATATCGGTATTTCTTACTACTTTTTTGCTGGGTAAAGGAGGGGTGACTTTCCGATCGCCCTTAGATAATATAATTGATCCTATTTCTAAAAGAATATTGAGTTTAGTTGGCGAACACTATCTAATTTTAGCATTTGTATCTATAATTCTTGTTGTTTTTGCGATAACTTTTTTCGTTAAGGTTTTAAGAAGAGCTTCCGCCGAGAAATTTGAATCTCTTATAGACCGTTATCTTTTCAAAAATGCGCTTACAGCAGGACTTCTCGGTTTATGTTTAACAGCTTTTGTTCAGTCCAGCTCGATAACTACATCCCTGGTTGTTACCTTGGTTGGCACACAGCTGACGACGATTGAAAAAGTATTTCCTTATACCCTCGGTGCTAATTTGGGGACGACCGTTACCGCTATCTTAGCGGCCCTAGTAACAGGGAACATAAATGCAATAACAGTAGCATTATGTCATTCAATCTTTAACGCATTCGGTATCGCTGTCTGGTATCCTTTAAGAAAAATCCCCATTTCTATGGCGAAGAAATTAGGAACGTTGTCCGGAAAGAAAAGATTACTTGCATTTATTTATATAATAGCTATATTTATAATTACACCAGTGATTGCTATATTTGTTATTGGGAGGTAAGATGTTTAAATGGTTTTCGGAAATTTTAAAGGGTCCGGGTTTAGTTGAAGAAGCCGAAAATATTGTATCGGATATGCTTGAAATAGCGTACAATATGTTTCAGTATTCCATGAAAATTGTTATTGAAAAAGCAAAAGAAAAAGAAAATATTTATGCAATCGATAAAAAATTAAATGCTCTGGAAATAGATGTTAGAAAAAAGATACTGAAACACCTCTCAATTAATCCTAGTCAAGATATTACGCCTTCGCTGGTTCTGGTAACTATAGTTGTAGATATAGAAAGATTGGGGGATTATTCTAAAAATCTAATAGAGGTTTCCCATAAATACCCCAAACCATTAGAAGGTAAATATATCGAAAAGATAAAAAGTTTAGAAGAAAGGGTTCAAATCTATTTCAAAAAAACCATAGAAATTTATAAAGAACAGACAAAGGAATCAGGTAAAGAAGTTATGGAAAAACTCTCCGATCTCGTTGACGAATGCCAGGATCTTTTGGAGGAATTGATAGAAGATAACAGCTTGACCAGCAAAGAAGGGATAATATACTCACTATTGGTAAGACACCTTAAGAGAGTCTCCTCTCATGTTAGAAATATATGTTCAGGTATAGTTAATCCTTTTTATCATTTAGGTTACAAGCCTGCCGACAATTAATTTTTGCCAATGCTTTTATATTTAATATTAGCTCTCTATCTTACTTTCCCTGCAGGTGAACGGCTGAGCTATGGAGCTTATTTCGGTCCTTTAAGAGCCGGATATTCTGTTATGGAAATAAAGGAAGGCGAACTCGAAGGTGAACCTGCTTATGTGATAGAATGTGTTCAGAAAACTGAAAAAGCGTTTTCTGTAATTTATCGAATAGATGATTATTATAAATCATTAGTTGACACGAACTCCTTTTCCACGCTTTCTTATACTAAGAATATTAATGAGGGAAAGTACAGCAATAACCTTACTCTCGAATTTACCGGAGATTCGGTTTTCTATACAGACGGCAGAAGAACCGAAAAGATTCCGGATGCGAAAGACATTTTCGCAGCTCTTTACTGGATGCGCTGTCAGACCTTCTATCCCGGAGATACTTTGAAGGTGCCATTTCATTCTTCGGGCAAGAATCAGGAAATGATAGTTCCCATATCAGAGTTGCAGTGGACAACGGTCCCTATGGGAAAGTTCAGAACTTTTTTGCTAACTCCACAGGTAAAGGACGAGAAGATTTTTGGTTCGGAAGAACCTATAAAAATCTGGGTTTCTGTTGATCCTCAGCATCTACCTGTAAAGATTGAAAGCAAACTTAAAGTCGGTAAGATCAGCTTTCAACTGGAAGAAATTAGCGTTGTAGGAGAAGAAAGGGAATGATTTATACGGTAATAATGGCAGGGGGAAGAGGAACAAGATTCTGGCCCGCGTCTACAGAGAAAAAGCCAAAGCAGTTTCTTCCTATATATGGGAACAAATCTCTTATTGTCCAGACTAAGGAGAGAATAGAATCTCTTACACCTTTAGAAAGGATAAAAGTTATAACCACTCCGAAATTGGAAAAGGAGATAGAGGAATTCGGATTCTCCCCAGAAAATATTCTTGTGGAACCTGAGGGTATGAATACTCTTTATGCAATTGCTCTCTCAGCAGCTAAACTATTGGAAGAGGACAAAGAAGCATTAATGCTTACGCTTCCATCTGACCATTGGATTTCTGATGACGGAGAATTTTTAAGAACAATTAAAAAAGGAATCAAGTGGGCAGAGGAAGGTTATCTTGTAACTTACGGGATTATACCTTCTAGGCCAGAAATCGGATATGGATATGTAGAGAGGGGAAAAGAATTGGAAGAACATGTGATGAAAGCGAAAAGATTTACCGAAAAACCAAAAATCAAAACTGCTAATGACTATTTGAAGAGTAAAAATTTTCTATGGAACAGCGGTATTTTTCTCTGGAAGGCAGAAACGATACTTGATGAAATAAAAAAGTATCGTTCGGAAATTTCGGATTATATAGATGCTATCCATGAGAACCCAAGCGAAGAAAATATAAAGGTTCTTTATGAAAAAGGAGTACCCATCTCAATCGATTATGGAGTCTTAGAAAGAAGCGACAAAGTAGTGCTTGTTGAATCGCACTTTTTATGGGATGATGTGGGGACCTGGACATCTCTTGAACGTATCGAATCGCATGATGATAAAAAAAACGTTAAAAAGGGTAATATCATTGCAATAAACTGTCATGATAATATATTTTATTCGGATAACGGTATAATTGTAGTGAAAGACCTGTCTAAAATGGTGGTGGTTCGCACAGAAAAAGCGACTTTAATTATACCAAAAGCAGACACACAGGGATTAAAGGAAATTGTTGAACAACTTCCAAAAAAGTACAAGTAAATAAAATGGAGGTACTAATGAAATATTACTTTTGTGCACTAATTGTAGTGTTGTTGGTTGTAGGTTGTGCAAAAAAACAAGCAGTAGCAGAAGAAAGCCCACTGGGTGACGTAATATTCGAAGAAATCTCTGGAGATGACATTGATACTTCTTCTATTATCTTCGAAGAAACCCTTCCGGAAGAGACCACTTCTACTTCATTTCTTGAAGAATTGGAAGGGGAAACCACTCCTTTTGTCAGTGAACCAGTAAAAAAGCAAGGTTTCAGAGTTCAGATTGCGGCTTATACAAGTGAAATGCAGGCAAACAGTGCGGCAGACAGAGCGCGAGGTTCTCTGGGCAGAAGTGTTTATGTTCAGTATATAACTCCTTATTATAAGGTTCGAGTAGGGAACTTTACGAGCAAATACGAAGCGACACAATACAAGAATCAACTAAGGAGCACCACATCATACAGGGATGCCTGGGTGGTACCGTCAGAAATAATTGTTGAATGAGGTTGCTCGTTGCTTCAAAGAACCGGGGCAAAATTAACGAGATAAAGGAAATTTATAAGGGCTCAATAGAAGTATTAAGTCCTATTGACATAGCAATTGATCTTGATATATTGGAAGACGGAAACAGCCTGCGTGACAATAGCTTAAAAAAAGCTCTTGCATATTTCCGGGAAGTCAATATTTGTACTATCGGAGAAGACACCGGTTTATTTGTAGAAGCACTTGACGGTAAACCGGGTATTTATTCGGCAAGATACGGAGGCGGAGGAGATGAAAGCAACAGGAAAAAGTTGCTTTTAGAGCTTAAGGGAATAAGCAATAGAAGAGCTTATTTTAAAACAGTAATAGCTTTAGTTATAAGAGAAGATTTTGTTAGATTTTTTGAAGGAAAAGTAAACGGGTATATTACCGAAGAAGAAATTGGAAATAATGGCTTTGGATATGACCCGATTTTTGTTCCAGAAGGATATAGTAAAACTTTTGGACAGATGAGCGCTGAAGAGAAGAACAGTATAAGTCATAGAAATATTGCGCTCAGGAAAGTTTTGAATTATATCGAAAATAAAAAAAACAAAATTGAGAGTCTTTGTAAATAACTGCGGGGTGTAGCGCAGCCTGGTTTAGCGCACCTGCTTTGGGAGC
>CAYRCN010000094.1:0-6932 GCA_964422805.1 uncultured bacterium
TATAATCGTTTTGTATAATTAACAAGAAAATAACAGGCAGAAAAGAAAGAATTAAGGAATATTCAGAATGTTCAATTTTTTCAATAAGTCTGTAAACCATAATGAAAACAGATAGGGAAACAGCCGCAATTACTAAAGCACCAAGCAGATTAAAATAGAAAAACTGCAAAAAGAATTGAGTTATTAACTCTGCCGGGCCTCCGGGGTATATGAGAAACCCTTTCAGATAGGTTTTGTCGAAGAGAAACATTGGCTGGTGATGATGATAATAAAGGGATGTATCAAAGACTAAAAGATAATAAAAAAATAAAAACAAAAAGAAAGTTAGAAAAGAAAAGTTTGGATTACGGATTATTTCTTTTATTTTCATAAATTCCTCAATCTTTGGAACTTAAAGAAGATTACGCATTTAGTCAAGCCCCCCAAAGGAGTAATTGGCTGTCAGCTTACGGCTTACGGCTTTCCGCTAAACCTTACACATAAGAGTAACAACAAATTACATGAATAGCACGAATTGACTTTTTTGTTTTAACAACTCAACTACTCAACAATTCAACTAATCCGAAGGATTGATTATTGGGACGCAGATTTACAGATGAGATAGTTGACAGCAATAAGTTCTGTAGTAATTTCTATATTATCAAATGAAACATAATAAAGACACGAAATTAATAGGTTACTGCGGGAATTGCGTTCTCCGTAAGAATTTTGCGATTTTTATTAAACGAAAAAATAGATGCCTTCAAAAATCCTATTAATCAATCCCAACACTTATAAAGCTCCCCCTGTTTTACCGGTAGGGCTTGAATATTTAATATCGGCATTAAAAAAACATAATCACAAATGCGACATTTTAGACCTGACCTTTAGTAAAAAACCTTTAGAAAAATTAAAGAATAAATTAGAAAATAAAACTTACGATATTATTGGATTTTCAATAAGGAATATCGATACCTGTCTTTTCTTTAATAATGAATTCTTTTTAAGTAAGTTTAAAGAGATGATAGAAAGCATAAAAAATTATAACATACCTGTAGTTTTAGGCGGTTCAGGATTTTCGGCATCTCCCGATGAAATATTGGACTATCTAAAGAGCGATTTTGGAATAATAGGTCCCGGAGAAAAAGCTTTCCCGTACTTCTTAGAACTGTTGGAATCGAACAGACTGGATAATAAAATAATAAACGGATGGGATTATGGATTAGATAACGAACTCGAAGTATTAAGAGCGGAAGAAATAAAATACAATCCTTATATGAAAAACGAGGGTATTGTCGGATTTTCGACGCACGTGGGATGCTCTAATAGCTGTCCATACTGCATAGAGGCAAACAAAAGAGTTTATTACAGGGAAATAGAAAATATAATAAAAGAAATCGAAATTCTAACCGGTAAAGGTTATCATGATTTTCATTTATGCGACAGTGAATTTAATGAGAGTTTGGATTTTTCTAAGGCATTCTGCGCAGCTGTAATTAAGAATTCACCGAAATTCAAATGGACTTTATACATGAAACCCTATCCTTATGATGAAGAATTGTTCCAGTTGTTGAGCAAAACTAACGCGACCCTTATAACTCTTTCCGTCGAAAGTGATGAAAATATTCAAATCAACAATCGATATTCTTATAATGATTTAGAAAAGATTGTCAAATATTGCAAAAAATACGGAATCGAATTAGCAATCGATTTACTAACGGGATACCCGAATGAAAACCTCCAATCAACCAGAAATGTAATACGGTTTTTCAAAAAAAACAGACCCAAAACAGTCGGGATAAATTTCTATTACCGTTTATTTAAAAATACAAGAATAACGCAGTTAATAAAAAAGAATCCGGATATGCAGAAGCGATTAACAAGACCTTACGAGAAAAAGGAGAATTACCTTAAACCCATTTTTTATAGTCAATACGAGAAAGAGGACATAGAAAAACTAATAAGCGGCGATAATTTATTTAAAATCCCCGGGATTGTTCCGGGAGTAAATTACCAGCAAAAATAAATTCACATGTAGTTGTTGTAGTTTTTTTTTACTAAAACCTAAGACCAAAGACCTAAGACCTAATATCTCACACAGAGACACATAAAATAGTCATGAGTCACGAGTCTTTAGTCATTAGTCAAAAAACCCAATAAACTCTACAAACTCAATAAACTAAATTTCACACAGAGAAAAACAAACTCACAGAGACCACAAAGATTTTTTGTTTTTTCCCCACTCAACTACTCAACAATTTAACGACTCAACTGATTCGAAGAATCTAAGAATAGACGCAGATATTTAAGGTTATTTGGATAGGTGTTTTCTGATAAAAGAAATGAATTGTTCGAAATCTTCGAGGCGGCGTTGAAGAATGTCCTCGATTACATCTAAATCGACACTAACATACTCATGAACAAGAATGTTTCTTAAGCCAGCCATCCCCTCAATGGATTTGGCGAATTCCTTGGGAATAATACCCGTCTCTCCTAATTGTCTGATAATATCAGTATAGTTGTTGATGTTTCTTTCTCCTTTTTCGACTAAAATGTGACTTCCTATGTCGAGTAGAGTTTGGATAGCAAGCTGCAAACCGTGTTCTACAGCCCATTGTTTTTCCAGGGAATTATAAATGTCGTTAAGAGAATCTTCTCGTAAATTTACTAATTCTTCTAAAGCTTTTTCTAATATTTTGAGTCTTTCTTCGATTACTTTTTTGTCGATCATTTTAAGGTATTAATAAATTCCGGCAGGCTTAAGATCAAGAAATTGTTCCATGACTTTTACGCAAAATTCCGCACCAAGTTTTTCATCTTTAGTGTAAACTTCTCTGCCAGATTGAACTATCTTATGTTTAAGCAGTAATGGAGCTTCATTAAGTATAATCAGATCTATATCGTTGAAAGAAAGCAGGGAAATAAGTTTTGCAAGTAATTCAGCTTTATAACCGTAAGGATTCATCCCTTTATCTATTTTTGATTCATCCAGCATAACAGCTATATCTATATCGCTTATGCCCGTGGTTTTATCGGTAACTATCGAACCAAACAAGAATGCAAACAATACTTCTTCCCTTTTGGCGAAATAGTGCTTTAATTTCTTTCGAATTATGTTGAATTTTGGTCTATTTTTTGTGTTTTTCATACTTTTATTATACACAGATAGAAATTTTTAACAAGGGAGATTTTGTATTCTGTTTTTACTATTTATCCATTTTCAATTTAACTACTCAACCAATCCGAAGGATTGATTATTGGGACGCAGATAGACGCAGATTAACAGGATTTTTAAACCACGAAACACACAAAACACACGAAATTCTTATTGTATTAACTAAAACCTAAATACCTTGACAAGTTTTTGGAAATACGTAAGATTTTTATATGAAAATAACTAAAAAATTTATTTTTATAATACTATTATTTTTATCTCTTTCTGTTTTTGCTGTTGAAGCCAAAAAAGAAATTCCTGACATATTATTTCATGAGTACCAACAAATTTCTTTTGATAGTTTACCTAAGCCGGATTCTGTAAAGCTACGTTCGGTAATTTCTGAATTAGAAACCTTTTCTGAATATGCTTATCAATTTGACATAATAACCTCCCGGATGGAATCCGGGCCTGAGTCTACGTGTTCCCGTTTTTACGATTTCACAGGTGATGGAGTTGATGATATTATATTTAATAATCATGTCGGCGGAGAAGAGAAGTTGTTTGTTTTGTGGGAAAAGAAAGACACGATGTATAGGATATCAGGATTTCACTGGGGCGAGATAGTTAAAATTCTGGTTAACTCTACTAATGGGAAAAATTACACTTTCGTAATTGTATCTGATTTATGTTGTGATAGCGAGATAGGCAGTATAAAGATCTTTTCGGCAGAATTAGAAGATAATAGAATAAAATATCCTGAATCTAAAAAATATGAGTTTTATGCATGGACTGATTTTCCGGATAACTACGAAAGTATCCCTCAAAAAAAATTTCATGTAAAATCTGACAGTACCTGTCTGCGAATGTCTCCGGAAACAAATAATGAGTATAATGGACCTTATTATGATTTTGATCATATGCCTTTATATGGTAATATCATAGCAAAATTGGCAAAAGACGGTATGGGTATAATATATGCAAAGTTTAGGGATGAATCCGGGAATCTCTGGTGGTTCGTTACAATAAACGCTAAAGCTAAGTTATTATACGATTATCAGAGTAGAGATAGCAGTGCTTGTAAATGTGGTTGGATAGATGCTAGGTTCTTGGAAGTTGTTGAATAATTAAAACCTAATATTGATGCACAATTTAAGACCTAACTTTATTATGTTCACGCCAATTATTCGAAAATATAAGTTATTTCTTTTTTGCCCTCACTATTCAAAGTGTGATAATCAATGTATGTTTTGTCATCTTTATATCTAGCTATTACAAATTTTCCTATCTCGAATTCAGGCAAAACAATTTTATCTCTTATTTCGGGATGAGGAAACAAAAGAGGATAGGGGATTAAAGCGTCTAGAGTATCTCCAGCCACCTTTGCGTAATATTTCGTATCGAAATTGATACCCGTCACGAATATTCTATCATCCTTAATATCATATTCTATTTCTGCTTTAGGTGGAAACAAATAGTTAAAATATTTCTTGCCTTTATATACTACGTAAAATTTCTCAACTTCTATCCCATATTCAAATAAGGAATCTTCAACCTCATCCCATCTCTCTAATAGAGAACCATTAAATATTTTTTCTAATCTGTTATAATCAGTTTTAATACTAGGTTTCTCCAAATATGCCCCTGAATATCTTGTATCAACTATATCAGATGAGTTTGCAACTACAGCCATTAATCCTTTTGGTAGCTCTACATTTAATTGTATCTTTTTTAAATCCGGCAGTCTCTTTTTAATATCTAACTTAAACGCAAAAGGAAGGTCTACGCTTGTAGTATCATATACAGATTTTCGGGAACTTATTTCAAGATTTTTTTTCTCGCTGATCGGAAGCACTAGACTATTACTTGAGTATTCCGGAATAAAGACTTCTAAATTTTTAAAATCCAAGTAAGTGTTAGAATTACCTGAATTTGTAATTTTCGAAAAAGAGGATAACTTCCAGGTATCCTTTTTTTCTTCGGTTAAAACCACTTTTTGAATTTTTCCATGTAACTTTGGTCTATTCACGAACCCCTTTATTATTTCATCTAAAAATGGTCCAAGAAATAAACCAATTATGAAAGTAATTATGGGAATATAAACACACGGCTTTTTTAGTAATGAAACATTATTTTTTGACATTATTTCCTCAATGTTTTATGTTTATCCAAAATATTTGATAATCCTATCTCTGTTCTCGTTTTCTTTATCTCCTTTATAATAAATTTCTATCAGCGTTATTTTATCCCTGTCATTTTCTTCTTCCATATACGCGTATATTACTCGCATACCCGAATAGCTGCCTCCTCCTAGTGATTGACAGCTGAACCTAGTGGCTTTATAGATTTTCGGCTCTTTTATCCCTAAACCGGCAATCCTGTATAATCCTTTAACATCCTGATTTTTAATGTGATGCATATAAACCTGAGCCAATAAAAATCTATCTAAATCGTTCTCTAATGTTCTGTGTTTCTTCAATTTCTTCATATCTTTATCAAATTCAGGTAAGCGGATAATTTCTAAATGTTCTTCAATCTTCAATATCGTATTCTCTCACATTGTATGGTGGATTTCTGTAAAATACTAATTCGTAATCTATAGGTTCTTCATCCTCTGTGGTCAACCATGGGATATCTCCATGTGAATATTCGCTTATTTGGGCAGCATTCATGTCGGAAAGCCTGTTAAGAACTTCATCTATTACTCCGATTTCGGGGGCGCTTAGTTTTATTAGATTGGGTTTCCTTAAAGGAAGATATTTTGTTTGAGGATAGCTGTAATAATCGCTATCCACTTTTTCGATTTCCTCTTCTTTAATCATTTTGCTTACAAGTTTCGCAAACTCTACAGGGGTTGGCCCATATTTATTCTTTATATAAGAAGCTCCTATAAGTTGTTCTTCATACTTTTCGTAATAGTCGAAATCGATAAAGTAAAGAAGTTTATAGATAACCGTTTCTCCCACATTTGCCTTAGAGCCGACTTTATTAAGAACATAAAGCAAAACCTCTTTAAATTTTTCGAAATTTTTCTGAGGCACACTTATACGCATTACAGGAGCTTCATTGGCTTTTTCTTTAAACTCCTTCTTCTCTTCTAAAATTACTTCTATATCCTTCTTCAAATTCATTAAATCATCGACATCGACCTTGAAAAATTTGGCCAATTTAAACAATTCCTCAGCTCCAACCTTTCTTTCTCCCGTTTCTATTTGAGAATAAGCGGATCTGGATATTCCCAGCTTTTTTGCGACTTCTCTTTGACTCAAGTTTGCGTTAATTCTCAAATCTTTTAACCTCCTTCTTAAAACCCTGTTTATCCTACTCATTACACCTCCCGGGACAAAGCCCCAAGCATTTGAATAAATTTAACTCTATTTATAATATAATAAAGTTCGATAATCTGTCAAGGGGTTGTTCGATTTTTTGACAATATAAATTCTTTATTTGTGCTATTTGTGAGATTCGTTGTTAAAGCTTTTTCTAAACAACTTGATTTCCTTACGATATTCATACGGTGCGGAGCACCGAGTCACCAGTCGAAAAATTAAACAAAAGATATTCGGCGGTGCAGGGCACCGGGTCATCAGTCGCCAGTCACTAGTCGGAAAAAACAAACGATATTCATGGTATAAATTTAATGTACGTCTCCGATAAGTCAAGCGATATATAAATCACGTACATTAAATTAGTTGATTAGTGAAATGGCAAAATAGTAAAATAGTTTTCCCTCATTTTCCCATTTCCCCATTTTTCGATTTTTCTATCTACGGTCTGCCGTCCTCGGTCATCCGTCGTT
>CAYRCN010000095.1:0-6907 GCA_964422805.1 uncultured bacterium
AAAAAGAAGACGAAGCTACATATTTGGCTACTAAAGCAGCAGATGAAGGTTGGGATGTTATAGTAAGCGTGGGAGGGGATGGTACAATAAGTGAGGTAATAACCGGACTTCTTGACAGGGAGGGGTTAAAAGAAAGGCCCAAATTAGGGGTTCTTCATGTGGGAACGAGTCCGGATTTCAATCGATACCACAATATTCCGACTAATATAGAAGATGCCGTGGCGGCTATATTCAAAGGTCAAACAAAATTGGTGGATATAGGGGAAGTAACATATTCGAAAAGCAATAATGAAATTCCGGTGGAGATGCTACCGATTCATCCCGACAGGAAAGTATCCTATTTCGGCAGTAATGTTAATATTGGTTTGGGGCCGAGGATAGCGTCGAAAGCAAACGGAAGGTTCAGAAAATTTTTGGGGGATTTTTGCGGAACTTTGTTAGCCACTTTTGTTTCTCTTTCAAATCTCAGAGGTTTTAATCTGACCATAAGGATAGATGGGAAAGAAAAATTTTTTTCTAATATAATCAATTTAACAGTTGGGAAAGACCCCTATCTGGCTTCCGGTATGAGGGTTTTTAGTGAAATTAAACCGGATGACGGAAAATTTTACGTTTTTAGCGTTAAAAAAACTTCTAATGCGAACCTTTTATTGAATATACCCCGGATTTATTGGGGAGATTTCATGAAATACAAAGGCGCAGATCTGGAATACTGTGAGGAAATCGAGATAAAATATAATAAAGAATATCCGGAAGTGGAGTTTGACGGAGATGCAAAGGGTTACCTGCCCGCGAGGATAAAGTTACTTCCCAGAGCGCTGGAGGTGATTGTACCTTAAATTATGAAGACAATATTTGTTACGGGAGGGGCCGGCTTTATAGGCAGTCATTTGATACGAGAATTAGCAAAGGAAGATTACAGAATCAAAGCTTTAACCAGGAGTAGCAGCAATCTTCGATTTATCTCAAGATATGATATCGATATAGTAAAAGGCGATATAAGAAACTTTAAAGAAGTCGAAAATGCGATGGAAGGTTGTGATATTGTTATTCATCTGGCGGCATTGGCTAGGGACTGGGGAAAAGGAAAAGATTTTTACGATATAAATGTAGGCGGTACGGAAAATATTCTAAAAGCAGTTGATAAAAACAAAATTAAATTTCTAATATACCTTAGTACTAATGCGGTTCTGGGCGAAGAAGATTGTTCTATACCTAAAGATGAAGATTTCCCTTACAACCCAAGATATCCGTACTTTTTGTCTAACTTCTGGGAATCGGATATGAATCATTACCGTTGCTCTAAGATGGAAGCTGAGAGAACAGCTATTTCCTTTTGCTTACAAAAAGGAATAAATCTAACCGTGTTAAGACCGGTCTGGGTGTACGGGCCGAGAGAATTCCATTCGGGTCCGTATTATTTCTGCAAATATGTTTCAGGTAATATGAGATTATTGCCGGGCTGCAGAACGAATAAATTTCATGTTATATATATTAAAGATCTGGTTAAAACTATTACAAAAATATTGAAGAATTCGCCGGAAGGAATAAATATATACAATGTCGGTTCGCAGTATGTGCCGACAATGGATGAATTCTGGAGAATTTTCTGCAAATATCTAAAAGTTAAGCCACCTATTTATTTGCCGAAGTTTCTGGCCTATCCATTTGGATTCCTGACGGAAGCATTATACAAGCTATTCAGGATAAAAAATTCTCCTTCTTTAACTCGAGCCAGAGTTTCAATGGGTTATTGTAACAACATATACGATGTCTCGAAAGTTAAAAGAGAAATAGGATTTAAGGAAACCCCTTTAGAGGAAGGGATTAAAACTACCGTAAGATGGTGGAGGAGGTATGGCTTCTTATGAAAATTAAGCCTATTACAGGTATAAAAAGATTTTTCTTCGATATTTATTTAACCTTGAGCGTTTTCTTTAGATATACCGGTTTTTTACTTAAAAGAAAAATATCTTTCAAGCAGTATATACTGTTTTTTAAAAGAATGATATTGCTCCAGATGCGTTTCAGGCACAATAAAGTCATCAGGATAGGGAACGTTTATAAATTACATCTTTACCTGCCAGCATTCCCCTCTGAGGCTTTTTTCCACGCATTAAAGAGATTTCTGATGCTCACGGGAGAACCTTCGCCGGTTTCCGTTCTGCTATCGGTTACAAAAGCCTGTACTTACAATTGTCCTCATTGTTACCAGAAAATGGATACAGGTTCAGAGTTGTTAGAAGATAAGTTGAACGAGGTTGCGAAAGAGATGCAGAGTCTGGGTATATCGTTCTTTAATATCGAGGGAGGAGAGCCTTTATTAAAATTCGACAAGCTGTTAAAACTTGTCAAAAGTTTGGATGAAAGAGCGGAGATATGGGTGAATACTAATGGTTTTGGTTTAACAAAAGAGAAAGCAAAAAAAATGAAGGAGGCGGGTGTTTTCGGAGTCATGATTTCCGTTCATCATTGGGACAGGATAAAATTTGATAAATTCGTCGGTAAAGAAGGAGCTTTCGATGATGCCATTTCGGCACTCGAAGTTTTCAGGGGAGCTGGAATAGCTACTGCAATAAATTGCTGTCCGACTAAAGAAACTATCGAGGAAGGTGGAATCGAAAAAATAATGAAACTGGCAAAAGACCATGGGTGCAGCTATGTGCAGTTGATTCACGGAAAGCCCGCGGGAGGATGGTTGGGCAGAAAAGACCCTTTGAAAGATGCGATTATAAAGGAAATGGCACTTTCCCATACCCTGTTTAATAAAAACTTTAAATACAGAAATTATCCCGCTATGTCATCTCAGGTTTTCGAATCTCTAAAAGTAAACTTCGGCTGTACCGCGGGCGGCATTGAAAGATTTTACCTCAATCACCATGGTGAAGTTCAACCCTGTGAGTTTACGAATGTTTCTTTTGGAAATGTCCAGGATGAAGATTTTTTGGTTATTTATAAAAGAATGAAAAGTTATTTTAAGAAACCCGGAGTAAACTGGCTTTGTTGTACGGAAGCAGGAAGAATAGAAAAAGCTATACGAGAGCAGAAGGAAAAGAAGATTCCTCTGCCTAAAGAAGAAACGATTTCCATTATTAAAGATTGGGATTTGGGCGAAGAAACACCACTCTATAAAAAAATGGGACTCTATGGAAAAGAGTAAGTTTATCCGGGCTTATATTAAATCTATGAGACCGTATCTTTTTTTCGCTACTGGTATAGCGGGATGGTTGGGAATCGTTTTTTCAGGAACAGAAGTGAATATACTAAGGAAGTTCCTGGTACTGGTTCTTTTATTCTTAAGCTGGGGTGTAAACCAGATAGTGAATGATTATCTGGGTATAAAAGAGGATAGAATAAATGCACCCAATAGGCCGATGGTTTCCGGAGAATTAAATATCAAATACGCTCTTATAACAACTTTTATTCTTTTTGTTATAGGCGCGGTTATTTCTTATATTTTAAATCCTTACGCTCTAATAGTTTATTTTATTGGTTATATTTTTAACATTTTATACGAGTATTTTAAGGCCGTGCCGTTCTTAGGAAATATCTGGTTTGGAATACTTTTAAGTGTGTGTCCTTTTTACGGCGCGTTGGCTGTCGGCGAACAAACTTTATTTATGGTTCTTAACAATAAGGATTTAATATTCGTGTCTTTGTTCGTAGCCCTAATGTTTTCCACCATGACATTCTTTACTTACTATAAAGATTATAAAGGCGATAAGAAAACAGGGAAAAAAACCCTGGTTGTCTTATTGTCTCCGGAAAGAGCCAGATACTTAAATTTCCCAATGGCTTTTATTCCTTATATGGCTTTATTTATTATTCTAAGTTCTAAATTATGGTTACCCGATATTAATATCCACTTTTTTATTTTGAATAGTATTTCTTTTCTTTTAATTTTTTATACTGCTTTTTTATTGTTTAGACATCCAGAAGGGGAAAAGTCGGCCAGCGGCCTAAAATGGAATTTTTCGGGTACTGTATTGTTTGAAACTTCTTTTATAGCATTAGTGAACCCTTTTCTGTCGATTGTTTTGTTTGTCGTGAGCTTCTTATTCGTTTATTATCTGTTTGTGTTTCTTCAAATAGAATAATTATATTGACATGTTATGTTTTTTTCTGTATAATAAGAGTATCGAAAACCTTAAAGGAGGTATAGTATGGAAAAGGAGAGGTATTATAAAATCTTATTCATCATCGCAGGTTTGTATGATTTTATACTGGGCTTCGGGTTTTGCTTTTTCTGTGGATGGTTGCACGAGAATGTTCTTTTAAGACAATTACCGGATCCCCCTATATATTTTCAGGTTTGTGCGGCTTTCATAGGGATGATTGGAATAGGATATTTCCTGGTCTGGAAGAACCTTTATCGAAATGTAGATCTCGTGAAAATTGGTACCGGTATGAAGCTTATTTATATACTGGGAGCAATATGGTTTTCCACTTATGCGGTTGTCCCTCTGGCTCTTGCTGTCTTCGGTATACTTGATGTAGTTTTTATAATTACGTTTATAGAGTTCTTAAGATACGCAAAAGTTAACGGAAAGGTACCGGCTTAAATTAGTATTTAGATAAAGAAGTCCTTCAGAATCAATAGAAAAGCGGGGAAGTCAACAAGAGCTTAAATGTGTTTTCCGCATTTACTGGTAAATTATAATTTTTTGTTTCGGGTATAAACAAAAAAACAGTGTTAATCTGTGTCTAATTAATAAATACGGAGAGGCAGGGATTCGAACCCTGGTTCCGCGATTAAACGGAAACACGATTTCCAATCGTGCACCTTCGGCCTCTCGGTCACCTCTCCATTTAGATGAAAAGTAAGCTGGTGAGCGGATTTGAACCGCTGACCTGCGCATTACGAATGCGCCGCTCTACCGATTGAGCTACACCAGCATTTTCTTCATGATATTATTAAAAATCGGAAAATAAGCAAGTCCCATTCTGGATTCTTCGAATCGGTTGATTAGGTGATTAGTATATTAGTTGATTGGTAAAAACAAAGTTCGAAGGATTCTTTCTTTTTGAGCCAACAGCCAAATGCAAAAAGCTAAAAGCTTAGTTTAAGGACTACATCAACAAAAATTTCCTTGTTTGTGTAAATTTGCCGTCGTTTACTTCCATTCTGATAAAATATACACCTGCCGGGTTATTACTCATATCTACCTCTATAGAATAAGCACCGGCATTACGCTCTTCCGAAATCTCCTTTATCTTTGTTCCCTTTATATCATAAATGCCGAAAATAAGATCGGTTCTCTCGGGTAGATCATATTCTATTTCAAACTTCTTAACTGCTGTTACAGCTTTTACTCTCATCGAATAAATCTTAGGAGATTTAGAGAAAGGAACAGCTGAAGAAGGAGAAATGGTAAATAAAGCGTCACTTGTATCCGCGGCAACTCCGGCTGTATCGCAAATGAGCACAAGACAACTATCTGAATGACTATCGGGTATTGTCCAGGAATAAACGCCCGTATTGGGCATACTTGCGATTACCTCCGACCAGCTCGAACCATTATCCGTCGAATATTCTATTCGGACATCTCCGCTTGTACTGTTTGAAATCCATGTGATGTCATAGGTGCTGTCTATTTTCCAGTCTTCGTCGCCATTAGGAGTTATAATTGTTATAGACGGAATAGGGGAAATAGTGAACGAAGAATTGCTGATATCTGAGAGACTTCCGTCCGTATCTCTAACCCGTACACGACAATTGTCTGAGGGGGTGCCGGGTATAGTCCAGGAGTAAGAGCCGTCATCTGTTGTGTTTGCAACTTCCTCGGTCCATGAGCTGCCGTTATTTGTAGAATAATCTATTCTAACATTTCCGCTGGTGCCGTGTGAAGACCAGGTTATATTGTGATTGCTTCCAACTTGCCATTCTTCTCCGCCGTTTGGAGAAGTTACTGTTATTCTTGGAAGCTCTATTGTGAATGTAAGGCAGAAAGTAGATTCAGGATATTCGAAATAGAAGTTCTGCACCTTAGTTAATGGCATCCATTGGAATAGAACTGTTTCATCGTGTTCCACAGAGACAAGGAAATTGCAATATTTAATGCACCAAGGGAAATTGCAATTGTTTGGCACAAAAGGGTTTATAGTAAAGAAGTAGTGCCCCGTCGAGTCTGTAAATTTGCTTGGCAGAGAGGTGCTGTTGACGCTATCGCTGTACCAGTAGACAGGAAACATTCGGATCTTTGCGTTGGGTACTGGGTTACGATTAGAAAAGTTCACTTTAACGCCTATTGTGTCGGGGAAGGATTCGGTAATATAAGAAATTGGCGGCGAAGGATCATCGGTGACGTAGTTAACGATGCTGATGGTGTGTCTATCCCAAACGCGGATATCATATGGATAAGTCATAATTGAGGTTTCAGGTTGATAGGCGCTGTTGTTTATTGGGTTGTTTTCTGCATCTACTGAAAGAGCATAGAGGTCAATTGCTCCCCGCGCATGCCCGAACTCATGGACTGATCCATCCGTAGCGTAGTCTCCAAACGTTCCTCCGAAGTAGTCTACAGGCCATGCCCCGTAAATAGCATTATAATCTCCAAACCAACCACCACCTTGGGTAGGGAAACCATCATATATGACTCTAAATGAATGATTTGGATGAGGTTTAAAGACTTGATTATAAGGATTGCCGCTGAATTCGTAGATTGAATCGACCTCGAATTGAAAAATGCCGTCGAAAACACCAGGATTATTGAAACGAGCATTTACAATGTCAATTTGTTCAAGAATTAAATTGCTTGCATTTGAAAAGCCGCCGTAATAGTTTGCTGTGGTATCGCTGATTCCGGCAAGAATAGTGAATCTCCAAGTAGGTTTCTCCTGTCCGGTGGCTTGGGTGATCGCAATTGCAAGCAGGAGAGTAATAAAAGAATATTTTATCTTAATCACC
>CAYRCN010000096.1:0-6739 GCA_964422805.1 uncultured bacterium
GCTTGTAGCAAATGAAGTCCAGGTGATATTATAGGTGCTGTCTATGTGCCAGACTTCACCTCCGTTTGGGCTTGTAACCGTTATGTTTGGTATGGGATGAGATATTTCAAATGTTGCATTACTTGTGTCCGAGGGACTTCCAATCGTATCTGTAATCCTGACAAGACAAGTATCCGAGGGAGTATTAGGGACTGTCCAGGGATAAATGCCATTGTCGGGCATACTTGCGACCACATCCGACCAGCTCGCTCCATTGTCTGACGAATATTCGATTTTAACGCCTCCGCTTGTACCGCTCGAAGTCCAGGTTATATTATTCAGACTGTCTATATACCAGTTTTCTCCTCCGTTGGGAGAGGTTACGGTAATATCGATATTCGGCATAACAACTTTTCCGTGGCCATAGGTATTATCTTTTCCGGAGGGGGCCACATCGTCTGTACAATTATTATATAAATATTCTCGTGTGTTAGTGTCACTAAAGGAGGAATAGCGTGATTTAATTAATGCGCAGACCCCGGCTGTGTGCGGGGATGCAAGGGAAGTGCCGTACCAGCGTCCGTAAGTATGACTGATGCAGTTATCTGGCGCTGCGACATCGGGTTTTATTCTGCCGTCGTTTGTGGGTCCCTGAGAACTAAAAGGTTCTATGATGTCTCCGGTTAAATTATATGAGGTTCTATTAATAGCTCCGACAGTCACCACATCCGTAACTGTCCCGGGGTCGGGCAGGCTGCTTGATTCTATATAATAATCAAAATCCTGGTTTAAACTGAACAATGTAAAATCATACACGGTGTCAGCCGAGACGTTTTTTACTATAACACCGTAAGTGGCATCCGCTTCAGTGTTTAGAAAATCTATTTTTTCTTCCGGATACTTAGTGCCATCTTGATCATCTGTCGAACTGTCGACGAGCATCCATTTTGGAGTAACGCTACCGGTATCCTGTACAAGGTAAAGATCATAATCCTGATTTGAGAATGGATTATAATCGTCCCAATTCAAGCAAATGCTGACGTATTGTCCATCAGCATAGGGACCGGTGGGATTAATGGTGTCTGTTCCGCCGCTGAATATATGGTATCCTGATGCGGTTTCTGAGAACCCTGTTGCTCTGTAGTGGTATCTTGCTGAGTTGCCCGCCGAGTTGACCCATAAGATACCATGGTTTATTGCGGTATCAACGATACTACATATAAGACCGGTTCCGTCATAATAACCTAACGCGTTGAACCATCCGCAAGAATGATTAATAATGTCCACTCCATTGCTGATACAGGAGTCTACTGCGTCTTCAAAATGGGTTTGATTAGATATCTTGTACAAATAATAATTTGCAGTCGGCACTAAATCAAAAATTGCCTCGGTTACTGCTGTTCCGTGAGGAGTTGTGGTCTCAAGCCCGCCACCAGTAAAGTCATGGTAATCGTAGGATGAAGGTATATCGCCTGCAGCCTGTGCTTCCGACAGAGAATCGAATCCGAGATCGATAACGGCGACTTTAACACCAGTGCCAACATAACCCAAGGACTGCCAGGCGTCGGCGTTCATGAGGGCTACGCCTTCGCTTGTGACCGCGTGTTCCTCCGGTTTTAACGGCAGTCTTATATACGCGAATTCTTCAACTGCGGTTGCTACGTTAACAAGCTCGCTTATCGGTATTTCGACACTCATAGAGTGTTTTGCTTTTGCTTGAATCCGCGCACCGAAAGATTTTAAATCATTATCGTCGATGTCAGCAGTTGTTATACCGGGTTTTGTTAAAACTGCAACCACCACTCTGTCTTCTATAATCTCTATATCGGATCTTCTGGCAAATTGCATGTATTCTTTGTTCTCGACGTTAAGTTTATAGAGTCTCTCTAAACGTGAGGTTAAGTTTTTTGTTTGAGTGGGTTTGGGGTCGTTGTTTTTTTTGTTTTCTGCAGAAGCTAGATTGATGTTTATTAATAACGAAAAAATTATTAAGGTAAATATTTTTTTGTTCATTTCTCCTCCTGATTTTTATTGTTTATAATAATGATAAGGATTTGTTTGGATTGTGTCAAGGCTAAAAAATGTTTGCCCGCACCGCATAAATTTTTTGCCAACACATTAAAGGTTAGTTATTGCAAGGATTATAAAATATTTCCCAAGGGGGAAAGCTATTTTCGAATATTAATGGAATCAGAGGAATCGCTGTTGATTCTCAGGGTAGATAAATTAAAATTCCCCTTGACAACTGTTGTAAAATCGGTATTATTATAAGAACATGAAAAAAATTATAAGATATTCAGGTGTAATTATAATAATTTTTTCATTCCTTGTTGTTCCTGATTTTTACGCTCAGAGTTGCAGAAATTACATAGATATTCCAACCGCAAATATTTCTAACGGTCTCTTCATTAATTTAAGTGGCAGTTATGCCGTTGGAGGTCAAACAGTAGAAAAATTTGGTGGTAGTGGTTCAATAGAATACGGTGTGGCTGGTTTTCTCGCCGGTTTAAAAGTTTATGCAACAAAGACTTTTTGTCTTGATTTAGCCTATACGGTTTTGGAGGAAAGCGGGAGTTTTCCTGGTTTATCGATTGGTCTTGAAAACATTACAAATAGCAAATATGTAGCTCCGCTTGATACTAGCGACGTGGTTGATTTTTTGTATGCTCCGAGACCTCCGGAGATAGCTTCGGTATATATGGCTGTTACAAAGGAACTTGGAGATTATGTTGAAATGACTGCAGGTTTGGGGCGGGGAAGATTTGTGGGCTATGGTCCTCGTAGTCAATATTTGAATTTTGATGCTTTCTTTGATGAAAAACATCCGGACTTTATGTTCGGCATGTTTGGAGGAGTGAAGTTTAACACCCCTGTTGGTGTTTCGTTTATCTTTGAGACCGATGGCAGGGATGCGAATGCGGGTTTGCGGTATGAAGCAAGTAGATGGAAAGGTACTTTAAGTGTTGATAAAATAGAGCATTTGATTGCGCAGCCGGAAGGCATGATTAATAGCCCAAGATTCAATTTATCGTTGTCTGTAAATCCACTTGGCAGAGGTGCAGCTGCCGAATCTAATGTTGGTACCTTAAAGATAGCTATAATGGATAAAAGTTCCGGAAGACCCATTCAGGGTAAAATTATTGTATCGCACGGTAATATCGAAAGAAGTTATGATGTTCCAATTGCGAAAAAGAAAGTACTTATGTTGAGGCCCGGTGTTTATAAAATTACAGTTTTCTCTGCCGGGTATAAGATGAAAACAGCGAATGTTCCGGTTAAAGCCGGAAAGGATTTAGAGTTTGAGATTAGTTTAGATAAGGTTATAAGCCCTGCGATTAAACAATCTATGGATTTAACAAAAGCAGCGGCTACAGATTATAAATACGGTCGTCTTAAAGAAGCAAAAGGAAAACTGGAAGAAGCAATTGCTTTATATCCCAACAATAACAAGGCTAAACAGGGCTTGCAGTTGGTTGACAAAGCCCTCGCTGATAATATTAGTTCCCTTAAGAACCAGGCGAGATCCCGGGAGGCGTCCGGAGATATTAGCGGTGCAATAGCTCTCTGGGAGCAAGTTCTTGCTCTGGAAAACACAACGGCGACCCGAACATATATTCAAGGTTTAAGAGATAAATTGGCCGCAAGAAGTAGACCTGCACCCGCCAGAACTACTACTACCACGAGGCCCACTACTACGGCAAAGAAGGCTCCGGCACCGGCGAAGAAACCTTCTTTAACCCAACAGCAAATAGCCGATCTTTATACTAAAGGCTTGAGTGCTTATTTTGACGGGAATTATAAAGAGGCTGTAAAGTACTTCGAACAGGTTCTGAAAGCAGATCCGAATCACGCCCAGGCAAAACGTTATCTGGGGGAAGCCAAGAAACATTAAATGTTGTATAAAGATGCAGGCGTTGATATCCGAAAGGCGGCCGACGCTCTTTCGGAAGTCAAACGTTTAATAAAGGATACTTTAACAAGTAACGTTCTGAATGCTCCGGGTCATTTTGGAGCAACGTATAAAATCCCTTCAGGGTATAAAAAGCCCGTTCTCGTTTCTTCTATCGATGGAGTAGGTACAAAGATTCTTCTGGCCATTGGGCATGGATATTATGAAGGTCTGGGTCAAGACATTGTAAATCATTGTGTTAATGATATTCTGGTGATGGGAGCGAGACCTCTGTATATTCTCGATTATTTTGCTTCAGGCAAACTTGATAAGGATGTGATGACTGAGGTAGTAAAAGGGATGGCGATTGCCTGTAAGGAAAATGAATGTTCTCTTATTGGTGGAGAAACTGCTGAGATGCCTGATTTGTATGGAAATAATATATTTGATCTTGCGGTTCAGATAACAGGTATTGTCGAACAGGATAAAATAATAGACGGCAGCAAAATAGAGGAGGGAGATAAGGTTTTCGGTCTTCCTTCTTCAGGATTTCATACGAATGGTTATTCTCTTATAAGGGTTATTATAAAGACAGCCGGTCTTTCTTTAGGCGACTATATAGAAGAATTGAGTGGAGTTCTGGGAGATTTATTACTTGTGCCTCATAAATCTTACTATAAAGAGGTTTTTCCTCTTTTGGATGAAGTAAAAGGAATCGCTCATATAACAGGAGGCGGATTTTACGGCAATATTTCGCGCATTTTGCCGGAGGGTCTTACTTGTTATATAGATCCCGGTAGTTTCGAAGTTCCCAGGCTTTTTAGATTCTTTCAAGAGAAGGGGGAAATACCGGAGAAAGAAATGTTTTCTGTTTTTAATATGGGTATAGGGCTGATTTTGGTTTGCAGGGAGGATATTGGTTTGGGTATAGAAATAGGAAGAATAGAAAAGGGTAATGTCCCGGTAGAGATTGATGGGATTTGATTTAATTAAGAATAAAAGAAATATAATAACGCTTTTACTATCTTTAATTATCGCGGTTATCCTTTGGTCTCTGGCAAAGACTAACGAGGTTGTTGAAATTGAAAGGAATTTTGCGTTACAGATAAAAACTCAGAAAGATTTAATTGTAAAGAGTTCCTCAACAGACTCGGTCAAGATGAGAATAAGGGCAAAAAAAAGACAGCATAATATGTTAAAAAAAATTTATCCTATTATTAAGTTGCCTTATGAGTTTCCCGGTACCTATAAGTTGAAGCTTGACGAAAGTAAACTCGCTTTTCCTATTCTATTGGGGGTTGAAGATTATGAGATTCTATCTCCCGATTCTATTCAAGTAGAGCTTGATTCACTGATTAAAACTGAGGTCAGTATAACTTCTGTAAAAGGTATGCTTTTTGAGCCTGATAAGGTTACTATCCTGGGGCCTAAGAGCCTGGTTTCCAATATAAAGTACTTGTCGCCGGATTCTATCCCAAAAGGAGCTTTTACAACTATTACTATAGAAAACCCATTAATTGAGGTTTTTCCGAATAAAATAAGAGTAAGATAGTGATAGTATTAGGTTTGGAGACTTCATGTGATGAGACTGCCGTTGCTCTCCTTAGAGACGGTAAAATCTTATGCAACAAAATTTATTCTCAAGAAATCCATAGTAAATTCGGAGGAGTCGTTCCTGAAATAGCTTCCCGGGAGCATACGGAAAGGCTTCTTGGGATGACGAAGGAAGTTCTTGAAGAAGGAAACATTAGAGTAGGAAATATCGAAGGTATTGCCGTGACTTACGGTCCGGGTTTACTATGTTCCCTTTTAATCGGATTAAATTTTGCCAAGGGACTTTCTTATTCCCTTGGAGTGCCTTTTGTAGGTGTTAATCACCTTGAAGCTCATATTTATTCTCCTTTTATTACTGCAGAAGAATATCTTTCGCCGTTTCTTTCTCTTTTGGTTTCCGGTGGACACACTTCAATTGTGAGAGTTGATGGTTTCAGAGATTACGAGGTTCTTGGTTCAACACTTGACGATGCCTGTGGTGAGAGTTTCGATAAGGTTTCTAAACTCATCGGACTTGGTTACCCGGGTGGTCCTGCGATTGAGCGTTTTGCCAAAAAAGGGAATGAAGATGCTTTTAGTTTCCCCGTACCCGATCCTGAAAACTTAAATTTTTCTTATTCCGGATTAAAAACCAGTGTTTTATATACTTACCGAAATATGTCTCAAGAAGAGAGAATTTATAGAGTAGCTGATATAGCAGCTTCTTTTCAAAAATCGGCAATCAAATCGTTGATTATTAAATTGAAGAGAGCCATTAAGATGACTGAAATTAGGAGGGTTTCTATATCGGGAGGAGTTTCTGCCAATAAGTTGTTAAGAAAAAGTTTACAAGAATTAGATATCGAGTGGGTCGCGCCTGAAGCCGAATTTACAGTCGATAACGGCGCAATGATAGGATTTCTTGGCTATAAACTTTTAAAAGAAGGCATCCGTTCAGGCTACGATTTAAAAGCAAACCCGCGACTTTTTCTATAATTTTACCACAAAGACACAAATTAATTTTGAATTTTGAGTTTTGAATGAAGAACTTAAAACAGTAACGGATTTTGAATTTTAAATTTTGAATCCTTTGTTAATTCAAAATTCAACATTAAGAATTCAACATTTTATTCAAAGTGTCTGTATCCTCTGGGTGGGGTGAGTTCGCCGTCGATATAGACTCCTTTACCACTCGAAACATAGCCGATTTCGTGTACAAATTTTTCTTTTATATCATCGGGAGAGGTAAATAGAAGTTCGAATTCCTCTCCGGACGTCAGGATGTTTTCTTTTAAATCGAGGGAATATTTTTCGGCAAATTTTTTACACTCGGGACAA
>CAYRCN010000097.1:0-3152 GCA_964422805.1 uncultured bacterium
CCATTGTATGGAGTTGTCTGTTGATCGCAGCTCCCAGAATAAACGAATCCAGATCGCTGGGATGGTTTGGTGCCAGGATTACGCCGCCTTCTTCCGGAATGTTTTCAACGCTAATAGCTTGTAATCTAATATAGATTATTGCTATAACACGCAAGATTGAATGTGTGATCGAATAAAACATCTATACCCTAATGTGTATATATGAAAGTAAACACCCTGAATCTAAGGCTAAAGCCGTGAATATTGTAATGTATGATATTTTATTTAGTTTTTCTATTTTTTTCCCCTCAAAGCACTTTTGCAAATGGCAAGCCTCCTGACTTATGCCCGACTTACTCATTGCTTAAATGATATTATGTTGTTGACAAAAGTCAAGGTTTTTTACATGGGACACGTATTAACACGGATTCTTAAAATGTTGGGCTGTTAAAAAGCACACCAACTTACTAACAAACTAACAAAAATTTTAACTAGTGACTAATGACTGGTGACTCATGACTAAACTGTCTTGACAATTTTTTAAAAATCCATACAATAATCCTGTCATGAGAATATTTAAGAATCTTTTTTTCGTTGCGGCGTTTGTTATTCTTGCCGGCTGCAGCATGAATAAAACCCAGATAGAACAGTATACTTTACCTCCCGCGGTTTCAGGCGGCACGTCATACGGCGAAAAAGAAGACTCTGCAAAAATTGATGCGATTACGGGAGCGACAAAAGCAGAGATACAAATTGTGGCTTTAGCCGGCGCATCATACGGAGGGATTGTAGATAATAATGCTGCTTCAGGGATAGAAGGGATTTCGGATGTCGATGCAATTACGGGAGCAACAAAATTAGCCTATAATGTAGGTATTCATTCCATTTTTAGAGGGCATGGGCGTGCAATCGAAATAGGTCTCGATTATATTAACTTTAATCAGACTATTGAATATGATTTACCTTCACTTTCTGTTAACGGTGCAAGAGATTTTGAATTTCACCAGATCCGCCTTCCAGTGACATATAATTTTGAATTTTTTAAAAACAATTTAAATAAACCCAAGCTTGCTCTAAAATTAGGTTTCTCTGCGGGTTATACTTTAAGTAAAACAATAGAAGATTCCGAATATGCGGAGAATATGCCCGTTTTCGAATTTACTGACTGGGATATCGGACCGGATTTTGGTCTTTACTTTTATCCTTTTGACATCAAACAAAGTTACAGGGTAGGTTTGTACATGGATGCGTATCGCGGAAGGAAAATATATGAAGATGCTTACCACGATGAAATATTCCTTGGCGATCATAGTTTTATAAAATTCGGTGTAGTTTTCGAACCGTAATCCCTACCCCCTGAATTGGGACGCAGATAAACGCAGATTTACAGGATTCTTTAACCACGAAACACACAAAATACACTAAATTTTTTATTGTTTCTTTTTTTGACTAGTGACTGGCGACTAGTGACTGATGACTAGGTTGGCCACAGAGGACACAGAGAACAAATTAGAAAAATTGAAAAATGGGAAAATGGGGTGACTATTTAACAATTCAACAATTTAACCATTCGACTAATCCAAAGGATTCTTCAACCATTCAACTTAGATTCGAAGAATCTATTTAAAAGGATGAATGGGAATCGCAGATTTTTTACGTGATTTTTTTCTTCTTTGTCTAACATTTCGATATTTGATGTTTGTAACTAATGCCCACAATGCTGTTTTAAGACTTCTTGTGGCAAAAAGAGTCTTAAAAAATTTCTTCAATATAACTTTACGGATTTTAGCGTCGCATTTGTCCATAGCTGAACTTAGTTCAGCTGCATCCATTAACTTTGGCTTAAAAACCACTTCGGTCATTACGTCAAAATAATTCCAATCAGAGGGGAAGTTTGTGAATAAAAGTCTATCTTCTTTAGTCATTTTACTGAATAATCTGGTCCCGGGCAGAGGTGTTAGAAAGGTTGTTTGAATTACGTCGACTCCGCTATTGATGATATAGTCTGTTCGTTTGTCCAATATTTCAGGAGTATCGCTTTCGAACCCGTAAATGAAAGCTCCGACAACAGCTATTCCATATTTATGAATTTTCGCGAAAGTTTCCCCATAGCTGTTTACACCCATTTTAAGATTTAGTTTTTTATTTGCGTCTTTAAGAGGTTCGATTTTCTCGGCTTCTAATCCCAGGATAACCATTCTGCAGCCGCTTCTTGCCGCATATTCAAGTATTTCTTCATTGTCTGCAAAGTTTAAAGATGCCTGGCAAAACCAATCCTTTTTAATTCCGCGTTTTATCATACCTTTAAATAAATCCAACGCGCGTTTTGAGTTTGATTTGCCGTAACCTATGATATTATCGTCAACGAAAAAAAATAATTTTTGTGGTATTCTTTCTATTTCATCCAATACATCTTCGATAGGTCTTTGGCGGAAGGTATGGCCATTAAAAGAGGTAACCGAACAAAATTCACAATCCATTGGGCATCCTCTGGCAGTTTGAACTGCGCCAAACAGATAGCGTTTATGAAGTAAATCATGGCGTGGAATAGGCATATTTGCCAGATCCAAATTTTTACTTATATATATTTTCTTTAAATTTTTGGATTAAAAATCGGAAAGTAAACGACTCCAGATACCCTCTGCTTCTCCCACTACAACCGAATCCACATATTTTGCTGCTTCTTTAGAGCATAAAGACGCGTGAATTCCACCCATAATTACCGGTATGTTTTTATCTCTATATATTTTTGCTATTTCGTATGCTCTGTTAGCAGATGCGGTACAGGCAGTTATTCCAACAAGGTCAGCTTCTTCGTATATGGAATCTGTAAAGTTTTCATCGATTATTTTTACAGTCCAGTTATTAGGCGTTAATGCTGACACAATGCCAAGCCCCAGAGGGGGAATTTTTGAACTTCGCTTGATTTTTTTACCCGCGAAGTCCTTGTCGACAGGATTGATGAGTATTAGTTTCTTCACTGTAATTAAAAATCTAAGAAATGCTCACTGGAAGTCAAGGGGCGGTGCGAAGCAGCGAGCTAATTATTAGGATTTAGGATTTGGGGGTTAGGATTTAGGAAACAGCGTTTTTAGTGGCGAGTCGTGAGTCTTGCATCTAAGATTTCGGCAAAATTATATTATAATCACCTAATTTAATTATTTCTTTTTCTT
>CAYRCN010000097.1:3252-6692 GCA_964422805.1 uncultured bacterium
TAAGATTTCGGCAAAATTATATTATAATCACCTAATTTAATTATTTCTTTTTCTTTATTATCAAACAATATAATAATCTCCTGTTTTTGAAAATTTATATCCGCATCGACCGGATTACGAGTTGGATTATCTTTATCATCCCATTTTTGGTCTATAGTTATTGAAAATAATGGTTTAATATAAATCTCCCTTGCACCTATTTTCCCTTCAGTATTTGTTGGATATAATTCTAAAAAAATAACCTTATCATGAGAACCCGAAATTTGAAAAGCTAATGAATATATTTTATTTTCATATTTTAAGTTTTTTAAAAATTTAATCTGATAATCATTAAAATAAGAAATTTTGTTTTCTTCATTACTATTTCTACAATTTAATAAAACTATTAAAACTAAAATAAATAATAATTTTTTTCTAACCAACATTTAAACTAACCCCTTATGCTCTTATCTCTTACCTTTTAACAGAGGACCAATTGCTTCCTTCATATCCTCGTCAAGCTGATTCAGAAATGTTTCACCGTAAGGGTTTTTCAGCTTTGGATCGGCGCCGTGTGATAAGAATGATTTTATCATTGCAATATCACCTGTCTGCGCCGCCCTTATTAAAAAAGGATAACCTGAATCATCCCGACTGTTTGGTGAAACGCCGATTGAAAGCAGGTATTCACATTTTTTTAAGTCTCCTCTATCAATCGCTCTGGAGAGTTGTACCCGTTTTTCGTGTATCCTGATGTTAGAATTTATTTGCTTTAAAACTTCTTCATCCAGAATGACTGAATCTACTACAGCAGACTGATCTACCTGCTTTTCAATAATACGGTTCCATACAATATGCGACGACTCTCCCCCCATTGTATTTTTCATATCTAATGTCAGATATATATGTTCCGCGATTTCTGGTTGATTTGCGGGTATAAGCACCAACGAAGTAAAGGAAAGCGTGGATGGATTATTCTTTTCGAGCTTATATGTCAATACACTGTACAGGGTTTTCGAAAAAGCATCGTGTTCGTTAAAATATGCTGCTCCTTCAGAAAACGTATACGGAATTTTTTCATACACCGGTGCAACCAGATGTCTGAATTCAATAGTACTGTCATACGGCGATTTTAAAACAGAGGGGATTATAGCTCGTATTTTTTCTACAAATCCATCAGATAAATAAATTTTAAAACTGTTTTGTTTCAGGTAATAATCCTTCTTGTTTAAATCACCCAAAGTATCTATTTCCCATGAAGTACTGCCAAGAAAATCATATTCTCGGTTTTTTTTCAATATTTCGGGATCTTTTATAGTAAGCTCGATATTTCCCCTCAACTTAGCGTGATGGATTGTGTAAAGTTTCCTCGGTTCCAAATGAAAGTTCCCGTTTTCCAATATAGGGGCTGTAAATGTTTTATGATTGTATGTTTTATACTTTCCGTTTAAAAATCTATCCCGATATTCAAAGCGATATCGCGAGAGATAAAACTCCCCCCCTGATCATGAGTTCCGAATTATCTATTTCTGTGAGGTTAATAATACGTCCTCTTAAATCGGGTGTGCTATGAGTTTTAATAACTCCATCACAAGAAGGCCCATCCTGGCATAAGTAAAAGAAAAAGAGTATAAAATATGTTATACGCTTCTTTATGAATAACATATATTCAAAGAATATAGTACATCTGTACTTTTTTGACTTTTTATGCCCGCGGGGGTTATTATAGACAATAGCATGTGTAAAATAAATTCTTCCATACAAAGAAATATAATGTTATAATGCAAGAGAACAAGCCCTACTTACTTTTTAAGATAATAGAACACAGATAAACATGGTTCTCTTTGTTATTTTAACTTCTCAACAACTGAACAACTTAACTACTCAACCTAGATTCGAAGAATCTAGGAATGGAACTATCGGGGATTTTGTTAGGTCACATTAATAAAGAAGAGAGAAAATAGAATTAGATGCTTGGAGAGACAACAAATTGTAATAAAAATAATAGTTAAAAAAAAGGAGGTCAAAATGAAAAAGGTAAAATGGGTAGTAGTTAACGCTTTAGTACTTTTTTTGTTTTTGCCCGGTATGGTGAGGGGTGAAGAGATAGGTATACTTCCTTTTAGAACGACAGGAGTTGAAATGTATGTAACCGATGCGTTTTATGATCTCCTGGAATCCGAACTCGCTTATTATGACCACAAAGTGGTTACGCCCTATGAAATAGAGCATTATCTCAGGGGTAGAGTGGTATCTTATAACAAAGATTATGCTGCCGATTATGGAAGGTCGTTGGGCCTCGAGAAAGTGATATTTGGCTCTATAACCAAATTAGGCGAAAAATATATTATTACAGTAGAAGTCGTAAAATCCGGGACAGGAGAAATACTTCTTTCAGATAAAATAACTCTGGATTCTGAGGATTACTTAGAGGACTACGTGTATAGTCTGGCAGAAGCTATTGAAGAAGACGTATATGGAAATGTTGTTTATTATGGTCCCGACTATAGCAGAACTGTCACCCACGTTTATATAGGAAATTGCTGGCGGCCACGCATTATATGGAGGAGACCACGCAGAAGCTTAATTACCGTGCGGCTGCCTTTAATTAATATAAATCTCGGAAAGCCGCATCATATTGTTCATAGATCGTCCCCGCCAAAGACGAAAACCGTTTATGTGAAGACGGACCCCAGAAAAGACGACCATGGGAAAACGAGTAAAGGAAAAACCGATCAAGGGAAATCAAAAGACAAAAAGTCCGATCAGGGAAAATCGAAGAGTGGAAAATCCCATCGCGATGATGGCGGACAGAAGAAGGGAAGGAGATAATAATTCGTTAGAAAGTTAGGTGGTTGGGTCGTTAGGTGGTTTACGGAAAGACCAATCCCACCATCTCACGATCCAACACACCAATTAAATTCGACTGAAGACCAAAGACTAACGACCGGTGACTATGTCTTTTTTTCACATTTCAAGTTTTGCACTGTTGATATTCCTGTTGATAGTGCCCGCAAGACACATTTGAAGTTACTGTTCTACTATTTTTGTGGCACCTGACAGAGCATCGACATTAACTGTTGAATCGAATTTTGCCTGGGTGGGTGTTTTATGGGCAGCCCGTATAAGATTCCAGTGACTGACCTTTACCGGTCCATCGATCAATTCCGGTACGTTATAGTTCATTATATATGTATCATAGAATACCGGGTTTTTTTGAGGCATTAAAAACGGCTTATACGCATTTCCCAGTGTGTCGACATAACTAAAATATAATCTGGAACATAGCCCATCGCTCCTTTTACTGGCGAACACAAACCACCGGCTGTTGCTCGACCAGCTATGAAAACTTTCACTGTGTTCGCTATTAATATCAAGTCTACGGTACTTCTTTGTCTTTATATCCAACATATAAAGGTCACTCGACGGATAATGTATGGAAAAATATCCGTAATCACTCA
>CAYRCN010000098.1:0-6661 GCA_964422805.1 uncultured bacterium
TCTTTTACCGGTTTAGATAGAGAAGAGTTAATCTTTTTTATTCTCAAGGAAAAGGCCAGTAAAGAGGGACGTGATTTAATACGTGGGGTTATTGAGATTTTAAATGAAGGTTTCGGTTTCTTAAGAGCCAAGGAAAATGATTATACCCAGAGCCCCGAAGATATTTACGTTGCTCCGGCAATTATAAAAAGGTTTGGGATAAAAACTGGCGACACGATAATTGGGGCGGTTAAACCTCCTCAAAATTCCGAGAAATATCATTCTATAGAAACCATAGAAAGCATTAATTATGCGCATCCCAGTGAAGCCAAAGACAGAGGAAATTTTAACAATCTTACACCTCTTCATCCTGATGAAAAGGTGAATCTTGAAACAGATGATGAAGATATTTCTACGAGGATTGTTGATCTTATTGCGCCTATTGGGAAAGGACAGAGAGGTTTGATTGTTTCTCCTCCGAAAGCGGGTAAAACTGTTTTGATAAAAAAGATAGCTCATTCTATTTCCGAAAATCATCCTGATATTCATTTGATGGTACTTCTTATTGATGAGCGTCCTGAAGAAGTGACTGATATGCAAAGATCGGTAAATGGTGAAGTTCTTTCTTCAACTTTTGATAAATCCCCGCAGAGGCATTTGCAGGTTGCAAAATTGGCGCTTGAGAAGGCAAAAAGATATGTGGAAGTGGGGAAAGATGTGGTTATCTTGCTTGATTCGATTACCAGATATGCACGTGCAAGTAATTTAGTCGTACCTCATAGCGGCAAGACCCTTTCGGGCGGAGTTGATTCTAATGCTCTTAGAACACCAAAGAGATTTTTTGGAGCAGCAAGGAATATCGAGGAAGGAGGAAGCTTAACTATTCTGGCAACCGCACTAGTTGAAACAGGTTCCCGAATGGATTCAGTCATATTTGAAGAGTTTAAAGGCACCGGTAATCAGGAAATCGTTTTAGACAGGAATTTATCCAATCAAAGGATTTTTCCTGCAATCGATATTTTGGCTTCCGGCACAAGGAAAGAGGAACTTCTTCAGCCATCTGATGTTTTGAACAGAATCTGGGTTTTGCGTAAGATATTGAGTGATATGGAAGACAACTCCGAGGCTGTTGAATTTTTAATATCAAGAATGAAACGCTCAGAAAACAATGCTGAGTTTCTACGTCTCATGACAGTATAAGGGGGAAAAATGAAAAAAGATATTCATCCTGAATATAAAGAAGTCACGATTAATTGTACCTGTGGTAATGTGATAAAGACCAGATCCACAAAAGAGAATTTACATGTGGAAGTTTGTTCGAATTGCCATCCGTTCTATCAGCAGCTTAGAAAGGAAGGCTTGGTTCCCGATTTAAAGGAAGTTAAGTAGATACTTTTTTCCACGGTTCAATAATTTAGTATATTTGTATATTGTTTAATCGGTTAGCATTTAATCGTAGACCTATTAACTCATAAAAACAATTTTCTCATATACTCTTTTAGTATAAAGTAATCTTATTTTTACATTATTGCGAATTAGGTACGCAAAATGCAAAAATTTCAAAACCTAAGTTTCTGTTTATGAACAACTTAAATTTTGGAACGATATTTGCATATAAATGTAGTGGCTCTTTTAAATGTACGTTTTTTTAGTTTTTGTTCTTTTAAAATTAAAAATTTAGAAATAACCTTCCTTAAAGATTCCCTTTCTTTTTTTTAAGCAGGGGAGGAATTTTCTTAAAATAGTTTTTAGTAATCTTTATAAATACCCCCCTATCCTCCCCTGCTAAATTATATTTAAAGTAACGTTGTTCTTAATACCTCCTTGTTTCCGGCCTCTTCTCTTGCTTTTGGCAGGGGAAGAGGTTTTTTTATTGGGATCAGGGTAAGGCGGGTAGTTGAGCGAGGATTAAGGATTAGGTGAAAAGCCTAGAAGTAGAGCAAGGGTTAAGGAGAAATACTTAACACTTAATCCGTAATCCTTGAATTTCTGACGTGTAATGCTTCTAATCCTATATTGTGCCTTCGTGGCAAAGAATGAGGGTTGACATATCGCATAAAAAATATATAAATAACCTACATAAAAACATATTAAAAACCATAAAAGGGGGCAATATGAAAAAGTTTTTGTTTTTTGCATCTTTAGTTATTCTTTTAGGAGTTGTTTTTAATGGTTGTAAATCTGCCGAAGAAACAGGCGGTAATATTCACTTGCAGCAGGGCAGATATGATAGGGCTATTGAGCAGTTTAAAGAAGCCGAGGCAAAGTATCCTGGCAGTTACGGTCCTATAGTATCATTGTCTGTGTCTTACTATATGAAGAAAGAATATAAGGAAGCAGTAGATTATCTTGAAAAAGCAATAGAGATGGACAAAAAAGGCGCTGAAGGTAAAATTCAGTCTTATGAGGGTTTGTTAAACACTAAATATCTAAAATGGCAGATATATTATAATGGCGCGGTTGAATATTCTAAAGAAAATCCGGCAAAAGGGGTAGAGTTAGCTAAGAAAGCTCTTGAAGTAGATGATCCCGCGAAAGTATCCCAGAGTTACAACTTGCTGGCGAGTATGATGTTTAACTCGGGTAAATATGAAGAAGCTGTAAAATTCCTTATGAAAGCAATCGAAATCGACACAAAAAATATCGAAGCTTACATGACCCTGGGCCATTTTTATCTCACGGAAAGGAATACGGATGAAGCTCTTAAAAACTTTAACCAGGTATTGAAAATAGATTCAACACAAGTCAAAGTTTACGAATTGATTGGGCAGGCGCATTTGGTGGAAAAGGCATATGCAGAGGCTATGAAAGCGCTGGAGAAGGCTTTGTCGCTCTCAGTTAAAAACCCAACAATTCTTTATAATCTTATGCTAGCGCATTACGAAGCCAAGGAGTACGATAAAGCAATAAGCTATGGAAAGGAAATTTTGGGTCTTCCGAATGTAGACCCTAAGGTATTAACAAGTACTTACAATCTAATGGGTCAGATATATCAGAAAAAGGAAGATTATAAAGCTGTTATTTCAGTTATGAAAGAAGCGATAGAAAAAGGCGTAAACAATTGTGATTCGTATTCGCTAATTGCCCATGCATATTATAAATTAGGGGATGTCAAGACATCCACTAGTTGGTCCAGGAAATGGGAGGAATGCGATAAAAATAAGTAATAGCTGATTTTCTTAATAGGTTAAAGTTAAATTAAAGGGGTAAGTGAGAGCTTGCCCCTTAATTTTTTGTCTTATATCAAAATTTATTTTTAAGATATTTTTCTACGCGTTTATTGGCTTCTTTTATTAATTCGAAAGTTTTTCTGCAAGCTTCTAAATCTTTACCTGCAGGATCAGTAATTGTGTGTTCTTTTTTGTTAGATTTAAAGTTGCCGAAGAATGCAATTTTGTTTTTGTTTTCAGGTGAAAGGAATGTTAAGTATTTTTTATGAATGCTTTCCATTATAAGTATTAAATCAGCCCATTCTATTAGCGGTTTCGTCAATAACCTCGAAATATGTTTTGGATTAAGATTATTTTCTTCGAGTATACTTTTTGAATGCTCATATATATCTATAAGCGGCATCGCGCATGTGCCAGCAGAACGGATATTTACTCTATTTAAATCTTCAGTCAAATGTTTAAGATGTATTTCTGCCATTGGGCTTCTGCACAAGTTTGCCGTACAAACAAACAATACGTTAAAATCGATATTTTTGCCGAGCTTTACTTCTTGCCCGGTTGTGTTTTCGATTTCCATTATAGATATTGCGCCTTTTCGTTTAAGGATTAAGGAATTATTTGATATATCTAGTACGGTAGATGGTTTTCCTGAGCCGACCTTGCCGTTTACTATTTTATCTGCCGAAAGATCGACTTCTTTTAAATCTTTTGGTGTTTGTTTGCCCGAAATGTTTGCGCTTGTGGCTATTAAAGGCATCTTGTTTTTTCTTATAAAATCTCTTAATTCTTTATGATTTGGAATTCTGATGCCGACTTTACCTTCGTTTGATAGGACTCCTTCCGGGAGGCTCTTTTTTCCTTTAAAGATAAGAGTTATTCCTCCTGGTAGATATTTTTTTAGTTTTTTGTAGATGGGTGGAACTTCTATTGCATAATTTCTAATTTCTTTTTCATCGGAAAGAAGTAAAGGAAAAGGTTTATCTGAGGGACGTTTTTTTATTGTGCGTAATTTTACCACGCAGTCGTTAGATAAAAAACAGCCTATACCAGGGACCGTATCAGTGGGAAATAGGAATATTTCAGTTTTCTTTTCTTGTTTGCTCATCCTATTTGGAACGGTACTGGTATAAAGGTCAATATGAATATAACAAGGGAAATTATGCCGATTATTTTATTTTTTCGTGAGAGCGGCGATACTCTGTCGAGTGGCGGAGGATGTTTGAATCTAATGACCAGAAAAAGTATAGCCCATATTGCCCATCCCGGCCACAGTGGGATGAGTAAAATTACGGTTCCAAAGATAAAATAGCCTATTATTCGATGCTTTTCTCCGATCAGTGCGTATAAAATATGTCCGCCGTCGAGTTGTCCAACTGGTAAAAGGTTTATCGCTGTTACAAGGTAGCCTAACCAACCTGCGAAAGCAATCGGATGGAACAAAACGTCTTTTCCCGCAGGCAAATCGGAGAAATATAGTTTTGTTAGAAATTTAATCAGGAGCGAATTCCCGAGTATCATTCCTTCTTCTCCCCGGATAGTTATGACTGTGGATAGGGAGAGGCCTATGAGTATAGCGATTGTGGAAAATATAAAGCCCACGATAGGGCCGCTGGCTCCTATTTCTATTAGCGAATTTTTGTCTCTGATGGGAGATTTCATTTTAATTACGGCTCCGAAGGTTCCTATGAAAGTTGGACCTGGTATAAAGTAAGGCAGAGTGGTATCAACTTTATTTTTTTTCGCCATGAAGTAATGCCCTAGTTCATGACTGCCGAGTATTATCATTATCGAGAGAGAGAAGGGTAAGCCTGTAAGGAGATTTGTTATGGGGATAAACGGATTAATTCCCTGTTGAAGGGCTCCGGCAGCCAGGGTTGTCAGGAAGGTAATTCCTAAGAGTAAAAAATTTATCCATTTCTTTGATTCTCTATTTTCCGGTTTCGGTCTGAAGGCAAGAGAGATTCCATCTTCTTTAGATGTAAAGCTTACATTAAGATTTAGCCCATCAGCTTTTTCTTTGATATATGCTAAAGCTTCCTTTTCCGCTATTTTAAAAGTTCCTTCCCAGACAAGACTAAAATGCTCCATTTTGGAACATTTTATATCCATTACTTCCTTTAAGAAGTTTTCTATCGTGGAGATCAAGTTCTCCATTACATTCGTTCCGGGGCCTCGACGCCCAGTAATTTCAAGCCTTTTCTTATCACGTTTCTTACTGCATTTGAGAGGAAAAGCCTTTGGGGTATTAGATCTTTATTCCCGTCTAAAATTCTTATATTTTGGTAGAAGTTGTGATAAAGTTTGGAAATATCGAGTAAGTAGTGAGTGAGAAGATGGGATTCTCTTATTCTCGCAGCGTCTTCAAGGGTTTCCTTGAAGACGGGTATCTTTTTTATCAAATTCCATTCTTCTTTTTTAGTAAGCCGTAAAAGACTTTCTTTTGAATCTATAGAATAGCCCTTTTCTTCCGCAAGTTCAAGCAAAGAAGAAATCCTCGCATGCCCGTACTGTACATAATAAACAGGATTTCTTTCCGATTCTTCTTTTGCGAGCTCTAAATCGAAATCCATAGGGACTGAAGATTTTCTTAAGAGATAGAAAAATCTCGCGGCATCCACTCCTACTTCGTCTATTAACTCGTCTATTGTTATATAGGAACCCTGTCTTTTTGACATTTTTACGGTTTCGTTTCCTCTCTTCAATGTTACCCACTGAATGATTTTTACTTCAAGCTTTTCTTCCGGGTATCCCAGAAGGCTAAGACTTTTTTTGAGTTCGGGTACGTGGTCCTGATGGTCGGGGCCGAGAAGGTCTATTAGAAGATCATAACCTCGTTCGAACTTAAATCGATGATAAGCGATATCGGGAACTATGTAAGTCCAGCTTCCATCAGATCTTCTGAATACTCTTTCTCTGTTTCCCGGGGTAAACCATAAGGCTCCTTCTCTTTCCGTGAGAGGATTGGGTTTTAGTTTTTGTAGGTCAGAGATTATTGCTTCAACCTTACCCTCTTTAATTATTTTTGACTCTCTTACCCATTCGTCGAAATCGATACGCAGTCTTTTAAGTGTTTCGTTGATTGTTTTTAGAATACGATCTCCGGCAAATTCTCCGTAGTCCTCGATGTTTTTATCCATAACTTCTTTTGCTATTTGCTCAATATACTCGCCCTGGTATGTATTTGGAGGATATTGTACTTCTTTCCCTTTTAATTCTTCGATTTTTAATCGCACAGAATCTCCAAGATTCTTAATCTGGTTTCCGCTGTCGTTAATATAGTATTCCCGGTCAATATTATAACCCTGAGATTCCAGAACTCTGGCTAAAGAATCGCCGTAAGCTGCGCTTCGGGCGTGGGCGACAGTTAAAGGTCCGGTCGGATTAGCTGAAACAAATTCAATTAATACCTTTCTCCCTTCCCCCAAATTACCGTTGCCGTAATCAGGTGTGATAGATTTAGTTAATTCTTCCAGCCATGACTCCTTTTTTATTCTGAAATTTATAAAACCTTT
>CAYRCN010000099.1:0-6574 GCA_964422805.1 uncultured bacterium
TAAAGAAAAAAGATTAGTTCTTATATATATAATATAGATGTATGAAAATAAAGATAAAGCTTTATATAGATAAAGAGACTTCTACGTTAAAGGTAGAAAAAGGTATAACTCTAAAACAAATATTAAAAGATAGAAATCCTTCTATTTTTGATAAGTTTTCGGGTGCTGTTAAAGAGGGAAATTTTATAGACTTTCATACTCCAATAAATGAAAGTGGTGAATTCCAATTAATTTCCTATAATGATAAAATGTCGTATCCTGCTTATTGGCATACGACCTCGCATATAATGGCTCAAGCGGTTAAGCGATTGTATAAAGTTAACCTGGCAATCGGGCCTTCTATTGAAGAGGGGTTTTATTATGACATGGAAAAAGAAACGCCATTTTCTGAAGAGGATTTGAAAAAGATATCCGAAGAGATGAAAAAAATAATAAAAAGCGATTTACCTATTGAGTATAAGGAAATAAGTAAAAAAGAAGCGAAAAAGCTCTTCTCTGATAATAAATTCAAACTTGAACTTATCGATGGAATTGAAGACGATTTTGTATCTATTTATTCACAGGGGGAGTTTAAAGATCTTTGCAGAGGTCCTCACCTTTATTCGACGGGAGAAGTTAATGCTTTTAAATTATTATCCGTTTCCGGTTCCTACTGGAGAGGAGATGAAAAAAGAGAGAGCCTGCAGCGTATCTACGGAATATCATATCCGGATAAAAAAATGCTTAAAGATTATATTTACCGATATGAAGAAGCAAAAAAAAGAGACCATAGAAAACTCGGAAAACAATTGGACTTATTTAATATTTATGATGAAATCGGTGCAGGACTCGTACTATGGCATCCAAACGGAGCGATTATCCGTGAAGAAATGGAAAGTTTCTGGAAAAAGGAACATTTAAAGAGAGATTATAAAATAGTTAGAACTCCTCATATAGCAAAAGCCGACCTTTGGAAAACTTCCGGACATTTTGATTATTATTTGGAAAACATGTATACTTTTGAGAGAGACGGCGAAGAATATGTAGTCAAACCCATGAATTGTCCTTATCACATATTGATTTATAAAAAGCAAACGAGAAGTTACCGTGATCTTCCGATAAAATTCGCAGAACTCGGAACAGTTTACCGATACGAGCGCTCAGGAGTACTCCACGGTATGCTGCGAGTCAGGGGATTCACACAGGACGACGCGCATATTTTTTGTACTGAAGATCAGATTGAAGAAGAAATTGGCAAAGTCTTCGATTTTGCCATTGAAATGGTTAAGACCTTCGGTTATAAAGAATTTCAAATTTTGCTTTCTGTTCGCGACCCAAAACATAAAGAGAAATATGCCGGCAGTGACAAAGAATGGAAAAACGCTGAATCTGCTTTGGTAGAAACTCTTGAGAAAAGAGATATAAAATACGAAAGAGAAGAAGGCGAAGCTGTATTTTACGGGCCAAAAATCGACATCAAAATCAAGGACGCCCTAGGAAGAAGCTGGCAGGGGCCTACTATTCAATTTGATTTTAACCTTCCACATAGATTCAATGCAACTTATATCGGAGAAGACGGAAAAGAACATATGGTATATATGGTTCATAGAGCGCTCTTTGGTTCATTCGAGAGATTCGTAGGAGGTTTAATCGAACATTATAACGGAAATTTCCCAACCTGGCTTGCACCAACTCAAGTAATACTTCTACCCATTACCAACGAACAAATTGATTTCTCGAAACAAGTTCTCAACACTTTAAAAGACAACGATATAAGGGTGACGTTAGATGATCGGAACGAAAAACTTTCAAAAAAAATTCGGGATGCAGAAACTAAAAAAATACCCTACATGTTTATAATTGGGAATAAAGAAATTGAGTCGAAAAAAGTATCAGTAAGAAACCACAAGGACGGCGACATTGGTAGTTTCAAGATAGAAAATATTTTATCTAAAATTAAAGAAGAAATAAAAAAAAGGAGGTAAGCTATTTCGAAAAGCGATAAAAAATACGTAAATTATGAAATCCATGCAAAGAGTGTAAGGCTTATTGATGATGATGGTAATAATAAAGGAGTTAAAGATACAAAAGAAGCAATTAAAGAGGCAAAAGCCAACGGGTATGACCTGGTTCTTGTTGCACCAGATGAGGATCCGCCGGTTTGTAAATTTATGGACTACGGCAAGTATCTTTACAGGCAAAACAAAAAACACAGGAAAGAGCGCCAGCGCCAAAAACACACTCTGAAAGAAATGAAATTTTTTCCGAAAATCGAAGCGCACGATTATGAAACCAAACTCAGACACATTAAAAGGTTTCTCAATGAACATAATCCGGTACGAATTCAGATTTGGATGAGGGGAAGAGAAAAAGTTCACCCTGAATTAGCTGATAGTCTAGCAAAAAGAATCGTCAAAGACACCGAGGATATTTCAAAATTACAGGGAGAACTAAAACCAATAAATCATAGAGTTCAATTTCAACTTATGCCAATAGGAGGAAACATTGCCCAAAATCAAGACGAAGGGAGCAGTTAAAAAGAGATTTAAGGTATCAAAAAAAGGAACAATATCTTTTAAAAGAGCTGGAAAGAATCATTTGCAATCAAAACATAACAAAAAACACCGACGGCGTCAGAGTAAAGACAGTGTTTTATCTGCAGCAGACAAAAAAAGAGTAAAGAAACTTCTGCACTAAGGAGGATTTAATGTCAAGGCATAAAAGTGTAGTACAGAGAAGGAAACGACACAAAGCATTATTAAAACAGACAAAAGGCTTTTTCAGCAAAAGAAATAACTCATACAGGGTAGCAAAGCAAGCCTTAATGAGAGCACTACTAAACGCTTATCATGACCGAAAAAGAAGGAAAAGAGATTTCCGGGGACTGTGGATTACCAGAATAAACGCTGCGGCACGGCAAAACGGGACATCTTATAGTAAATTTATACATGGACTTTCCGTGTCTAAAATTAAATTGAACAGAAAAGTCCTTGCTGATATTGCTGTCCGGCAACCTGAAGTTTTTTCGGAAATTGCTAAAATTGCAAAAGAGAGTGTAAATGGATCTTGAATCCCTAGGAAACGCAGTACAACTTGCTCTTCAAAAAGCAACATCTATTGATGAGGTTGAATCACTTAGAATCAAATACCTGGGAAAAAAGGGAGAGCTTACAAAAGTATTGCACTCAATAGGTAAATTACCAGTTAGTGAGCGACCAAAAGCCGGGAAACTTGCGAATAAGTTAAAAAATGAGCTTGCGGAATTAATCAAAGAAAAAAAAGAAGAGATAAAAACGCATAGATCTCTTCCCTGGGCAGATCTTTCTCTGCCAGGCAGAAAACCCACTGTCGGAGGATTGCATCCTCTTTCAATACTTTCCCATGAGATTCAGGAAATATTTGTTAAGATGGGATTTTCTGTAGTGACCGGCCCGGAAATCGAAACCGAATATTATAATTTTACAGCTTTGAACACTCCAAAAGACCATCCCGCAAGAGATATGCATGACACGTTTTATTTAAAGGACGGAAGACTCTTGCGCACACATACCTCTCCGGTCCAGATTAGAACTTTAGAAAAGCATTCTCCTCCTCTTAGAATAATTTCACCCGGGAGATGTTACAGGGTAGATACTTTTGACCCCATCCACTCCCCCACTTTTACGCAGATAGAGGGTCTGTGGATAGATAAAAATATATCAATGGCTGATCTTTTCGGGACGTTAGACTTACTGGCCAAAAATATCTTTGGAAAAGACGTCAAAACTGAATTTTTCCCGAGTTATTTCCCTTTCACTGAACCTTCAGCGGAGATGTGGATTCAGTGTCCATTCTGCAAAGGAACAGGGTGTTCTGTTTGTAAGAGAAGAGGCAGGATTGAGACAGTGGGAGCTGGTATGGTACACCCAAATATTTTAGAATCACTTGGATATGGTGAGTTTAACGGCTTTGCTTTTGGAATGGGTATTGATAGAATCGCTATGACAAAATATGATATTGATGACATAAGACTATTCTTCCAAAACGAACTTCAGTTCCTGAGACAATTCGATGATAGTAAACTATAATTGGCTTTCAGAATGGGTAGATATAAATTACTCTGCTGAAGAGCTCGCAGAAGTTTTAGCTAGAATAGGAATAGAAGTGGAGGAAGTCGAGAAAACTTCAGGGGACACGATTCTTAAAATAGACATAACTCCAAACAGAGGCGATCTCCTCAGCGTAATTGGTCTGGCAAGAGAAATAGCGGCAAAAACAGGAAAGAAACTAAAAAAACGTATAGAATATAAGTTTCCCAAAGTCAAGAAAGATAAGAAAATAAACGTAACAGTTGAATCAAAAGAAGACTGTTCCAGATATACAGCAAGCCCTTTAAATAATATCAATATTGCCGGTTCACCTCGTTTTATCTCCGAGAAACTGGAAAAATGTGGCATTCGTCCCTTAAACAATGTAGTAGATATTACAAACTACGTTTTGTTAGAAACCGGACAGCCTCTTCATGCGTTTGACTTCGACAAAATTAGGGGAGAGATTATTGTAAGAAGGGCAAAAAACGGTGAAAAAATTGTAACTTTGGAAGAAGAAGAAAAAAAACTTTCAAAAGAAGACCTGATTATAGCTGATAAAAGCGGACCTATCGCTATTGCCGGAATTATGGGCGGGTTAGAATCCGGAATAACGGAAGATACGAAAAGAATTGTACTTGAATCAGCTTTTTTTAAGCCTTCATTAATAAGAACAGCATCAAGAAGATTAAAAATTTCTACTGAATCTTCTTACCGCTTTGAGCGCACCGCTGATTTGTATATGGTTGGTTACGCTGCTTGCTATGCTATACAGCTTCTCGAAAAATACGCAAACGGAAAAATAATGGGTAAAATTGTTGATACAAATCCTAATCCGAAAGTATCGAAAAAAATCCCATTTTCTTACAGCAAAGTAAACGAACTTCTTGGAATGACAATCGAAAAGAAAAAAAGCATAAGCATTCTGGAAAACTTAGGGTTTGCGGTAAGCAACAAAACCGGAGATAAATCCGAAGTTTCAATACCTTCTCATAGGAACGATTTAAAAATAGCAGAAGATTTGGTTGAAGAAATCGGTAGATTTGCCGGATACGATAATATACCTCTTAGATTTAGATACTCAAACTACAAACCCGTTTGGGTAGAAAATAGGGAAATTGTTGAAATTAAGAAGATAATGGTCCGTCTGGGTTTCTGGGAAGCTATTAATATTCCTTTTATTGAACCATATTGGTCTTCCCTGGAAAAAACAGAAGCCGTTTATATTGAAAACCCTATGTGGAGTGAAAAAGGAATTCTCCGTAATAGTTTGATTCCGGGTCTTCTTGAAAACGTAAAGAGAAATCTTAACCGAGGTGAAGAGATTGTCCGAATTTTTGAAGTCGGAAGAGTATTCACTAAAGGAAAAGAAGAAGAGGAAAATGTAGGAGGTGTTATTGGAGGATACACATTAAAAAATTGGTATGAGAATGATCGTGAAGTGGACTTTTATGATATAAAAGGTGCAGTTGAAGCCTTTCTTGAAGAAATAAAAATTTTGGACTACTCATTCCAGGACTGTAAAAATCCACTATACTTAGAAGAAAGAGCTTTAAGCGTAGCTTCGGGCGGAAAAGTTTGCGGAACGTTTGGTCTTGTCAATCAGGAAGTTTGCAAAAGTAATGTTTTTGGCTTCGAATTCTGTATTAAAAAACTCATAAATTCAAAAAAAGAAAAACGTTTTAGAAAAACAAGTGTCTTTCCGCCTCTAAAGAGAGACATCTCCATAATCATTGAAAAAACCGCACCTTTTGAAGAAATCCAAACTTTATTAGATCATTCAACCAAGCAAAAAGTACGTATTAAACTTATAGATGTATATCACGCTGAAAGAATCGGAAAAGACAAAAAATCTATGACAATTCGCCTAGAGTTTTACAATCCAAAGAAGACACTCACAGATGACGAAATAGAAGGGGATATTAAATTGATAACAAAAAAACTGGAAAGCATAGGAGCAGTTTTAAGAGAATGAACAACTTAGACTTAAACTACCTATCAAACATAATAAGGAACTGCATAAAAACCTTGAAAGAACTGAAACAAGAAAATGCGCGAATAAGCAAGGAACTGGAAGAAGAAAAAGAAAAGAAAAAAGAAGCGATAAAACTGATAAATAAAATAGAAGAAGAACTAAAAAAGAGGCTTTAAGTGGGAAAAGAAGTAGAAGTAAAAATCTTAGGAAATAAATATTCTTTCATTACAGATAAAAATCCTGAAGAAGCATTTAAAATTGCAATGTTTGTGGATGAATTAGGAAGAAAAATAAAAGAAGAAGAACCATATTCATCAGAAAATACAATTGCAATATTGACAGCTTTAAATATCGCGGATAAATACTTTGCACTTGCAGATGAGATTGAAAAACTAAAAAGTCATGTCGGCGATTTAAAATAATACTTCTTTCCCTTTGCCTCTCGAAAAATAAAAAGAGAGGTTTCAAATGAATTCGATAATAATCGTGTTATACGTGGTAATATCAGCTGTTTTTCTTGCTGCTGGTTATTTCCTTCAGAAATTTAAAACTG
>CAYRCN010000100.1:0-6458 GCA_964422805.1 uncultured bacterium
TGTGAGCTAGATATATTATTGGTGGATGAGGTGCTGGCGGTGGGGGACCTTTCATTTCAAAACAAAAGCCTTCGAAGATTAGCTGAGCTCCGAGAGAAAGCAAATGCTGTAGTCTTTGTCAGTCATAATTTGGAACACGTGAGAAATCTGTGCGACAGAGTTATGGTTCTGGATAAAGCTAAGATAGTATTCTCAGGAGATACTAATGAAGCTTTATCAGAGTACCACGAAAGGACACGTGAAAAGAAATTAATTGTTATTAAAAATAGAAAAGCTTTTCATTCAGCTTTACATCAATCTTCAGGGGACATAATTTTCGGTGACACTGGCATTTCAGACGAATCCGGTAACAGAACTGAGAAGATTAGACTTGGAGAAACACTTACAACTTTCTTTGAATTTGAAACAACAAAAAAACTTGAGGAACTCTTTTTTACAATTGGGATTAGGGATGAAAGGAACTACAATTGTATAGTACATATAAGCGATTACGCCGATAAAATCAAATTTAGAAATATCTCGAAAGGTAAATACAGGTTAATTGTGAAATTCATAACACCAAATTTGGTTCCCGGGTTGTACTTCCCTGTAATCGCTATAAGAAATGGAGTGACCAATGAAACCTATGAGAGAATATTTGATTTAAAACCGTTTATCATTGAAGGTAATATACTTCCAAGAGGGATAGTATATACCGAAAGCGAATGGAAGTTATGCCCAATTTCAGAAAGAGATTAAAAAACTGTGAGATTAATAAGATTAATTAGAAAAAGAAAGAGGGAATCTGATAAGACTCCAAAAGAAGAGCTAATAATTGATGAGCAATTAATCCAAGATTTGATTGATTTCACAGGATTGAACAGGGATTACATAACGAAACATCTTAATAGAGTGGAAAATTGTACTTATGTTTATGAATATAAGGTGAGAAACCCGAAAAATGATTCAGAATTGGATTGGTTTTACGTTACTAGTGAGAAGTATCTTTTCGCAAATATTGTTCACAAGCCCTGGGAACTGATAGATATGGTCCGCGGAGAGAAAATTCTTGACTACGGAGGTGGCGCTGGCACAGATACCTTCTATCTTACAGATAAGGGATATAATGTTCATTATTTTGATATTTCGATAACTCAAAGAGAATTTGTAAAATTTAGGAAGAATAAATACAAATTGGATAATTTGACCATTATCGAACCTTTTTTCAATTCAAAATTCGACCCGATAAACTGCATCACTGAAACTTATGATGGGATACTTGTTAGGAGCCTTCTTGAACATATTCCATATTATTCAAAATTAGTTGAACGTCTGATTTCAAAATTAAACGAGCATGGTATTATATATGAAGCCTCGAAGTTTAGCAAATCAGAAAAAGACCCTATGCATATCTCTGAAAAAGAATCTTTGGAAGAAATTCTTAAAAGTCATAGAATGAAATTAATATATCAGAAAGGTATTCATAGATGTTGGGAAAAACTAACTTAAAGGGACGTTTAAAATTTATCTTTTTATGGCATTGGCAAAAGAGACTGACCAGAGAAAAAAATGCAGTATTTGCAGTTCCGGATTCACTGATAAATGCTATAGGAAAACTTTCTTCGGAGTATTCTGTAAAAATCGTCGCTTTATCAAAAAAAAGAAATTATAATGTATATTCACCAGAACAAAATATAGATTACGTTTTTAGGGTATCACTGAAGAAGATAATTACCGCAACTACCCAAATCGACCCCGATTTTCTATTAATAAGTCACCATCCATATCCATATGAAGAATTACAAAAAAACCTAGATTCCCTAAGAGCGAAAAAATTTATATATTATAGTGCACCCATAAAGGAACTTAATGAATATCATAGAAAAATGGATTGCCATATCGTACATCATGAATACCAAAAAGAAATCTTGGAAAAGAAAGGAATGGATCCTAAAAAGATATTTATCGCTCCTAAAACTGCGGACATGAAAATATTCAGGCCAATGGCGGTTGGAAAAAAGTGGGATTGTATTTATCCCATGAGAGGAACTATAGGCTACTGGAAACGACCAGAACTTGCAATTGAGGCATGTAAAATCAACAATATGTCGATTATAATGCCTGGAGCCAAGATACCCTCAGAATACCATTGGGTAACAACACTGAATGAATGGAAAACTCCAGAGGAGTTATCGGTCCTGTATAATCAATCGAAATGTTTAGTTATAACATCAAATGAATCAGAGATGGGGCCGAGGGTCATTCCTGAGGCAGCCGCATGCAATATCCCTATTGTATGTTGCAGTGATAGCACCGCATGTGTCTCTCATGTCAAGAAAATTGGTGGGTTCGTCGCAGAACCAGATCCAGAAGACATTGCTGAAAAAATAAAACTTGCTATACAAGAAAAAGTCAATACCCGGCAGAGACTTATAGAACTGGGCTTCGACTATGACCTTATTTACAGAACATTATCCAGTATAATCAAAAACTTTGTAGAAACTATAGTGGGATCGAAAAAAAATCTGAGACAATATTGGGAGGAGAAATACAAAACGAATCTCGAAAAATGGAAAAAAGATTGGAGGTTAATCCTATATGAATGGGTACTTGAAGACATCATGGATGATAAATGTTCAATTATTGATATCGGTTCTGGTCCGGGGTATGGGTTAGAAAGGATCAAAAAAATTCGACCTAATGTAGATGTATGTGGAGTAGATTTTTCCACAGAAGCAGCAAAAAAATCTGTAGTTCCGTTTGTTCAAAAAGACATCATAAAGGATAGCCTATCTTCACTAAGTGCAGATTATGTACTATGCATAGAGACTTTGGAACATTTTAAGAATCCCTATTACGTATTGGATAAAATCATACCGATTGCAAAGAAGAAGGTGATATTAACCGTTCCTTATAAAGAGAATATTTCTAATCATACAGAGCATGAGTCAGTCTTTAGCAAAAAATCATTTAGAGAATATAATATTGAAAATATTAAGATTGAAAGGAGAAGTAAAGGAAAAATAATGAAAGTTGTTATAAATACTTCTAAAAAAGGTATCACTAAACATTATTAAATTTAAATATATATAGAAGGTTTTGTTTATGATAAGAATATTTCATCTTTATGGGAATAAAGTCAATCTAGGAGATTGGGGTTCTGCTCTTGGGATAAGACAATTGTTAGAATCGGTTACTACCGAGAAGATAGAATACATGGACCGGCATATATCCTATGAGGCCAATAAAATAAAAGAAAACTTAGTATCAAAAATCAACAAAGAATACGACGCTGTGATAATCGGTGGCGGAGGGTTATTCAAGAAAAAACCCAAATCTTCCGCAAATAATTGGCCATTAGGAATTCTAATTAACATTTCAAGGAAAAATATGGAACGTATAAAAGTCCCGATTTTTATTTTTTCTGTAGGGCTCAATCAGGATCTTGGGGAAAAAAGAAGATTATTCCAGAAGAATTATAATGGAATCTATCTTGATAAGAAACAAATCGACAATATCAGATTTCTAACGGATGTCTCTACTTTGTTTTCTGTAAGAGATGTTGATACAAGATGCTTTCTAGAAGAAATTGGATGCTCAAAAACAATCCATCTTACACCCTGCCCATCAATGTTCTTATGTCGAAATAAAAAGAATGAGCCAAAAGATAAAAATTTTAAGCCATTGATAGGAATCAACCTACGGAGCAACACCCCTATCTCGGTAAGAAACAAAATCACACAGATACTACCTAGGCTACAAAAGAGGGGATTCGATATCATTTTTTTATCACATAATACTAAAAAAGGTGAAGGGGCAAAAAACTTAGAGGAATCGTTAGGGATAAAAGAGCTTATCTCGGGCACTCCAATGCAATTAATGGATAACTATAGAAAAATGGCTTTCACTATTGGAATGAGATGCCACTCGAACATCTTTTCTTTCGGTGCAATTAAACCGTTTATATCTCTTTCTTATAACATTAAGAACAATTTCTTCGCAAAGATGGTGGGCATAGAAGATTATTTGTTACCCATAAATAAAGAATGGTTTGTCGATGAATTAATGGATGTTTTTTTAGAGATGGCAAAAAGTGAAATTGAGATAAAAAATAAGTTTAGAATATTAAAGGATAAATTCTATAGAATGAACAAGGAATTCGCACAAAAGATCATTCAATTCATATGACAGATAAGAGCTATCGAATGAAAAGTATACTTAGATTTTTACGGAAGGAGAAACGATCCAGGGGATGGAGCAGAATATACTATGTCGTGGAAAACGCAAATTGGTCTGTTAGATGGGATGGAATATATATAACCACAAATGTTGAGAAATTGTTTGGTGTTAAATCAAGAATAGTAACGGATTACACCGGCATAAGAAATCAAATTCTTCACTACGGTTCAAGAGGTCTATATGTCCCACATAAATGGAAAAAATTTGATAAATCTAATAAAGTTATTTTTACATGGTTCCATGGAAATAAGGGAGATCCTAATCCACAAAATCTTGCCATGATAGAGGATCTTCCCAATGTGGTAAATATCTGTGAATTCATTCACACTACTAATAGTAGAACCAGAGAAAGGTTAATCGAATGGGGAGTATCAAGAGAGAAGATCATAGTGATACCTCTGGGCGTTGATTTAAATCTATTTAAACCCGTGAATCAAAACATAAAAGAAACAATACGAAAGGAGCTAGGAGTCCCTGAAGGAAGCGTGTGTATCGGTTCTTTTCAGAAGGACGGCGTTGGATGGGGAGCAGGGGATGATCCAAAACTGGTAAAAGGCCCGGATATTTTTTGTAATGCAGTAGTTGAGTTGTCAAAAATGTACCCTCTTTATGTTTTACTAATAGGACCAGCACGTGGCTATGTCAAAAAAAGGCTGGCAGAAGCGAAGATTGCTTTTTATCATAAATATATAGAAAACTTCCTGGATATTCCAAAATACTATCATGCCTTGGATATCTACCTTGTCACTTCCAGAGACGAAGGTGGGCCAAAAGCCATTTTGGAAAGTATGGCGTCCGGTATTCCGATAGTAACTACAGATGTAGGCATGGCCAGAGATGTAGTTAATCACGGGAAAAATGGGTTCATTGCTGAAATTGAAAATGTAGATGAAATTGTTAAATTTGCATCAAAGGTGTTAGATGACCGAGAAAAATCCAACGCAATAATTTCAAATGCTTTGGAAACAGTGAAAATATATAGTTGGGAGAACATTGCAAGATTATATTACAAAAAAATGTACTCAAATTTACTGAGGAAGTAAAATGCATATGAGAAAAGAATATGAGCGATGATATAGATTGGTTAAGGTATATCAGAGAAAGAGTATATTCGTTCATTCGTAAGATGAATTCAAGAAAGGTTTTCTCCTATTTTAAATATTCCTACAGGGATTAATTAATTGCGAAGATATTACGACAAAACGTATAAACGTCTGGTTCTTATTGATACAAAAGCATCTCCTGCTTTTTGGGATGCTCATTGGAATGTAGATGATTTCAAGCCGAAAGTAATAGGTTGCAAAAACAATAAATTTATTTTAAATAATACGCATAAGTTTCTGAGAAAGGGGAAAATTCTTGAAGGAGGCTGTGGGATGGGAGGAATTGTATACTGTTTACATTACAACGGTTATAATGCTTTTGGTGTCGATTCCGCAGAAGAAACTGTGAAGAAAATAAACGAATATTTCCCTGAATTAAATGTTTCTCACGGAGACGTCCGAAATCTAATGTTCAAAGATAATTTTTTTGACGGGTACTGGTCCCTTGGTGTGATCGAACATTTTCTTGAAGGATATGATTCAATCGTTAAGGAAATGCATCGCGTTTTAAAGCAAGGCGGTTTTCTATTCGTAACTTATCCTTATATGTCTCCCTTGCGAAAACTAAAGGCAAAGTTTAAATTTTATAGAAATTTTGAAAAAAATATTAAAATTAATGATTTCTATCAATTTGTATTTGACCCATCTTACGCAAAAAAGGATTTCGAAAAATATGGGTTTAAATTAATGTATTTTAAACCATTCGGGGGCTTAAAAGGATTTAAAGATGAGATTCGTCTTATAAAACCATTTTTCCAAAGGTTATATGATTATAAAGGGAAAAACAGATATGTTAAAAATTTTAAAAGACAACTTATACGAATATTAGATAAATTTTCGTCGCATATGATTCTAATGATCTTCAGGAAGATTTAAAAATGAAAAAGTATAACAATGAGAATACGAGCTTAACTTTATTTTTCACGAAAAAGACAAGCTTGGGAACCTGGGCGCAGGTGGGCAACCTCGACAGAGAAATCGAAATTTATAAAAGATTATCCGATCATTTAAAGAAAGTTAACTTTGTTACGTATGGGGACAAACAAGATAGAATATACTCTAACAGGACTGGAGCTATAAAGCTTTTACCAATAAAATGGCATAAAATACAACTACTCACTATTCTTCATTTATTAA
>CAYRCN010000101.1:0-6369 GCA_964422805.1 uncultured bacterium
ACTCCATCTCGTTTAATCCTTCTTTAAAGGAATGAAGTATGGGTGTTTCAATTATCGCCTGGGAAGAAAGTTTTTTCTGCGGCTTAGCCATTAATCCCCGGAGACCACAGAGCTGTCTTATCTGATCCATATTACCTCTTGCTCCGGAGGTACTCATCATATGAATAGGATTAAAGCCATCTCTATCTTTTAATAAAGCTTCTTCTATTTCTTTTTCGATTATCTCCGTAGCTCTTGTCCATGTGTCAATAACCTTGTTATATCGTTCTCCTTCAGTAATAACACCCTGAATCTTATGCTGTTTTTCTGCCTCCTGTACTTTTTTCTGAGCATCCTCTATAATCTTCTCTCTTTCTTCAGGAATAATCATATCTGTAATACCAACCGTCAAACCTGAGCGGGTTGCAAATTCAAACCCAAGTTCTTTAACTTCGTCAAGAAACTCCGCTGTTTTATCCATACCTAACTTTTTATAACATTTCAATACTAAATTTTTTAATTCTCTGCTCTCCAGGGGTTCGTTCACCCATCTCAATGGTTCAGGAACTATCTCATTAAAGATAACCCTGCCCACAGTAGTTTCAAGCCATTCGTCATTATACCTTAGTTTTATCCAATCATGAAGTTTGACTATTTTTTCTTCGTACGCACAAACGACATCTTCAATATTACCAAAGAAACGGTCTATCTCTTTTTCTCTTGCATGTGCCTTTGTAAGATAATAAACACCTATAACTATATCCTGTGTAGGAACCATTAAAGGTACACCATTGGCAGGAGATAGAATATTCCTGGATGCCATCATAATAAAATAACTCTCTAACTGTGCATAAGGAGACAAAGGTACATGCACCGCCATCTGATCACCATCGAAATCAGCATTAAATGGAGGACAAACCATAGGATGAATACGTATTGCATTACCTTCTACAAGCTTAGGAAGAAAGGCTTGTATAGAAACCCTATGCAAAGTAGGAGCACGATTCAAAAGAATCGGATAACCATCTACAACTTCCTCTAAAAGATCCCACGCCTTCGGATCATTTGCCTCTAAAACTCTTCTTGCCTGTCTTATAGAATCAACAACTCCCGTCTCTTCCAATTTCCGAATAATAAAAGGCTTAAAGAGCTCTTTAGCCATTTTCTTGGGCAGACCACATTCGTACAATTTCAATGTGGGATCTACAGTAATCACCGACCTTCCGGAATAATCAACTCTCTTCCCCAGTAAATTTCTTCTGAACCTTCCTTTTTTACCCTTTAAGGAATCGGTTATGGATTTAAGAGGTCTATTACCTCTACCTGTTATAGATCTGCTTAATCTTGAATTATCGAGTAATGCATCTACCGATTCCTGGAGCATTCTCATTTCATTTCTTAAGATTGTCGGCGGAGCGTCGATCTCTATCAGATTCTTAAGCCTGTTATTTCTTGTAATCACCCTTCTGTAAAGGTCATTAACATCGGAAGTCGCAAAAACTCCTCCTTCAAGAGGAACCAGAGGTCTAACATCGGGCGGGATTACCGGTAAAACACGCAGAACCATCCATTCGGGCTTATTACCGGATTTAAGAAATGCTTCTACAATAGAAAGTTTTTGCAATAATTTCTTCTTCTTATGTTTTGAGGCTGCAGACTTGATTTCAGCTTTAAGTTCTTTCGAAATCTCGCCAAGGTCTAATTCTTTTAAGAGCTCATAGATCCCTTCTCCTCCCATCTTCGCGATAAAAGCTCCTTTATATTTTTCTTTTAATCCTACGTATTTTTCATTAGAGATAACCTGGCCCTTTTTTAGAGGAGCATCTCCGGGATCTATAACAATATAAGATTCGTAATACAAAATTCTCTGTAGTTGTATCTTTTTTAGTCCGAGCAATTTCCCTATAATACTCGGGTTGACCTTGTAATACCAAATATGAACTACAGGAACCGCCAATTCTATATGCCCCATCCTCTCCCTTCTAACGCTGGACTTAGTAACCTCAACCTTGCATCTTTCACATATATGACCTTTATACTTCGGGCCTTTATATTTACCGCAGTTACATTCATAATCTTTAACTGGACCAAAAATTCTTTCACAGAATAAGCCGCTCATCTCAGGCTTTTGGGTTCTGTAATTTATGGTTTCCGCCTTTTTCACTTCGCCATGAGACCATGACAATATCTTCTCCGGATAAGCAAGAGAAAACCTTATAAGGTTAAATTTCTTGGGTAATCCTTCTTTGAATTTCCCTTCATTAAATTTCATATTTCTCCTCCTCTCCCTGCTTAAGAAGCTCAACGTTCAATCCTAGCCCCCGCAATTCCTTAATAAGCACATCAAAGGAAGTCGGCAATCCCGGTTCTGGGGGAGGTTCTCCTTTAACTATTGCTTCATAAGCTTTATTCCTACCCTCTACATCGTCGGACTTTATAGTAAGCATCTCCTGTAGGGTATGAGCGGCACCATAGCCTTCTAACGCCCATACTTCCATCTCCCCAAATCTCTGTCCACCATATTGAGCCTTTCCTCCTAGAGGTTGCTGAGTAATTAACGAATACGGACCCGTAGCCCTGGCATGATGCTTGTCTTCAATCATGTGGTAAAGTTTCATTAAATACATATAGCCTACTGTTATTTGCTGTTCGAAAGACTCTCCGGTTCTTCCATCATAAAGAGTGACCTTACCGCTTTCGGGAAGACCAGCTTCTTTTAACAATTCTTTTATTTTTTCAATAGAAACACCTTCAAATATGGGACTACCTACTTTCATATTTAACTTTTCTGCAGCCCAACCAAGATGAGTCTCCAGAATTTGACCAACATTCATTCTCGAAGGAACGCCCAAAGGATTGAGCACAACATCTACAGGAGTTCCATCTTCCATAAAAGGCATATCCTCTTCCGGTATTACTGCCGCAACAACTCCCTTGTTACCGTGCCTTCCGGAAACTTTATCTCCTATAGATATTCTTCTTCTCTGTCCGATATAAACCTTAATCATCTTATTGACACCCGCAGCTAACTCATCTCCTCTCTCCGCAACCTTTAAAGCATTCTCCATTTGTTTTTCTAATTTTTCAATTAGTTTATCTATTTTCTCAATAAACTTTTGCATTTTGGGATAAGCCTTCAAATCTACCCATTGTTCTAATTTCGCTAAATGCTTCTCCTTTATGACCTGATTTTTCCTAACTAATAATTTCTTTTTTTTGCCTCTTTTTGAAGCTATAAAAATCGAATCCTTAGTTTTTTTGCCGAGAAGTTCTTCGCTGACAGTTGAACTTTTCCTGCGTTTCAATTCCTGTATTTTACTGCTGTATTCTTCTATAACCTTATCTATATTTGCCTTACGGGCATTCCTCTCCAATACTACTGCATCTATAACTACCCCATGAACATCTGAAGGAACTCTTAGGGATGTATCTTTGACATCCTCAGCTTTTTTCCCAAAAATCGCCCTTAAAAGTTTTTCCTCGGGTGTAAGTTCTGTCTCTCCTTTGGGAGAAATTTTACCTACAAGGATGTCTCCTTCCTTAATTTTGGCTCCTACTCTAACTATACCTTCTTCATCTAAATTTGCTGCACTTTCTTCTGAAACGTTTGGTATTTCTCTGGTAGTTTCCTCAGAACCTAATTTTGTGTCTCTAACTTCAGAAGTGTATTCCTCAATATGATATGAAGAAAAAATATCCTCTTTTAAAAGTCTTTCTGAAACCACTATTGCATCCTCGTAGTTCCAACCAAAATATGGTATCAAAGCAACTAAAACATTCTGACCAAGTGCAAGTTCACCATCAGAAGTCGCTCCCCCATCAGCAATCACATCTCCTGCCTTTATTTCATCTCCTTTATTAACAATAGGTTTCTGATTAACACATGTATCCTGGTTTGTTCTTTCAAATTTCCTCAAGTGATAAATATCATACGGTTCCACCGAATCAACTTCTTTAGTCTTAATCCATATCTCATCAGCAGTAACTTTAATAACTATCCCATGTCTTTTAGCAAGAACAACCGTACCGGAATCTTTAGCGACTTTCCCCTCAATACCAGTACCCACCAGAGGTGCTTCAGGTCTTATAAGTGGAACTGCTTGCCGTTGCATGTTTGAACCCATCAAGGCCCTATTGGCATCGTCATGTTCTAAAAAAGGAATTAGTGAAGAAGAAACAGAAACAAGCTGCTGGGGAACAAGATCCACATAATCAACCTCTTCTCTCTTAACGAAAGGATAAGCGTCTCTTCTCCTCGCCATAACATAATCATCAACAATTTTTCCTTTTTTGTCCACTTTTAAATTGGCGGGAGCTATAGTATACTTATCTTCTTCATTTACATTAAGATATTCCACCTCATCCGTTATAACACCTTTTTTAACTTTTCTGTAGGGTGTTTCAATAAAACCATCTTCATCAATCCTTGAAATAGAAGCAAGTGAGGTAATAAGTCCGATATTTGGACCCTCCGGAGTTTCTATCGGACAAATACGACCGTAATGAGAATAATGAACATCTCTCACTGCGAAACCTGCCGTATCTCTTGTAAGACCACCCGGACCAAGAGCCGACAAACGCCTCTTATTTGTAAGTTCAGCCAGCGGATTTGTCTGATCAAGAAACTGAGAAAGCTGACCCGTAGCAAAGAAAGAATTCAAAACTCCCTTAATTTGCCTGGAGTTTATAAGCTCTTGAGGAGTTATATCGGTATCCTCGGAAACAACCATTCTTTCGGTAATGGTTTTAGCCATCCTTCTAAGAGCTACGCGAAACTGATTTTCTAATTGTTCTCCTACAGTTCTTATCCTCCTATTTCCAAGATGATCTATATCGTCTTCCTCTTTTTTTCCATCTGCCAATTCCATTAACCCCTTCACCACATTTATAAAATCCTCGGTAACAAGACAAAGCAAATTTTCGTCGACATTTTGATTTAGTTTTCTGTTTAAAACATGTCTTCCTACCTTGGATAGATTAAATCTTGCGGGATCAAAAAAGGAAGAATAAAAATAATCTTTTGCAATTCTCAAATTCGGAGCATCCGTACCTCTTAGATAACGATAAATCTCAAGAATAGCTTCCCTGCCATTTTTTGTTTTATCTTTCCTAAAAGCGTTCAATATATAATCAATTGATTTCTTCTCGACTCCTTTGAATACATGAACTTCCTTAAATCCAGCTTCTTTAATTTTTTTAACGCAATCTTCTTCCAACTTATTTCCCGCCTGAAGAATAACTTCTCCGGTATCAGGAGCTACAATATCTTTAGCAATAACTCTGCCTATAGCTTTTTTATCAATTTTAATCTCTTCGCTTTTAAAGAAAAGAGAAAGTATCTGTTCTGAATTATTCCATTTCCCCTCAACGTTTTCGAGTTTTTCATCAATCTCTTTTATCCGTTTTATATACTTTTCGTTGTATTCTTTTTCTCTCAAAAGTGCTATAAGTTTTTTTCTCTCTTCTTCCAGTATTTTAATATCTTCGAGATAACCCAATGCTTTAATAAGAACCGTTATTGGGAAGTTACGCCTGCCGTTTAAATTGACTTTTATCGCTTCAGTCAATTTTATATTAAACTTCAACCAGGAACCTCTATCGGGAATTATTTGAGCATTGTATTTGCTTCGGACCTCATCTACTTCTTCCTCTTCAAAATAAACTCCGGGAGCTCGATGTAGCTGAGAAATTATTACCCTTTCCACACCATTGATAATAAAATCCCCCCTTTCTGTCATTAACGGAAAACTAGCGAGAAAAACATCCTGTTCTATAGATTGTTTTACTTCCCGAAATGGCTCGAAATCTTCTATTTCTTGAGCAAATTCAACTTCCTCAGGTTCTTCATATTCAATCAGCCTAAATCTACCGTACAGAGATGCCGAATAAGTAAGTTCTTTCTCCTTTACCTGTTCGGGTGTATACTTCGGTTCATCAAGATAGTAGTATAAATATTCGATTTTATATCTACCATGGATATCTTCTATAGGAAAAACTTCTCTAAAAACCGACTCTAAACCCGTATCAGGCCGGCTTTCCGGATTGTCGTTGTACTCCTGCAGAATAAATTTCTCAAAAGAATCTCTCTGCACTGATAAAAAATCGGGAGGAGTAAATTTAACATCCTCCAAATTTGCTAATCTAACTCCATTAACAAAAAACTTCCTTTTAGGAGTCAAAGATTACCTCCTTTTGTAAAATTTTGCTTCTTATATAGAAAAGGAGAGCAGTTTTCTTATTATTTACTATAAGAAATCGCTGTTTTTTCTGTCTATCCCTTATAGATAAAACTTCCAAAGGCTTATTACTTAACTTCTACTTCGCCGCCTGCTTTCTCAATGGTGGATTTAATCGCCTCTGCATCTTCTTTAGAAGTTGCTTCCTTTAATA
>CAYRCN010000102.1:0-6345 GCA_964422805.1 uncultured bacterium
TAATAGCTTTGGCTCCTTGTTCGGTGTCTTCTTTTTCTTTTTCATGTATTCTCTTCAAAACCTTTTTTATTTTTTTATGAGCCGCAAGAGAATAAGGTTTTCCGTCTCTATCACTAATTTCGATTCTTGCAATAAGTACTCCTTCGGGAGTTGTAAACTCTTTATTATATATAATTTTCGAGTCCGGAAGAACAAAGGATATTGTGCCAAGTATTACTTTAAGGGGTAGCTCTTTTTCATAAACACCTAAGCTTATACAGGTAAGGTTCTCTTTTGTTGTTTTTATATTTTTTGTATAAATTTGAATTTCGCCGTTTGTCTTTATCACTTCTTCCCTTACCTTGTAATTCGTGATAATCTGTTCGGCTAAATCTTCCGGGGTCCTTTCTGTTATATAGGCTTTTGTTCGGGAAGCAAAGAATTTGAATGTTTCACCTTCAGGACCTAAAAGATCAGGTACAAAGTCCTCCTTACATTCTTTTTTTATTATATTTATGACTTTTGAGTAAACTTCAAGCCTTTTTGACCCGATCGACAGAAGCAACCTTTTTGCCAGACTTCCCTCTGATATGTTTACGATGTTATCAGTTATTTCTTTTTTATCTTTTTGAAATTTTTTAAGAGCGGGTTTATTCTTAATCTCGATTACCAATATTATAATGCCTAATTCGTTTCGGTTCGCTTCGATTCTAATTCCGGATTCATAAGATAAATTCCAGCCTTTCCCGTGAATTGTTCCGAGAATAGCAGTAGAAAATCCTGGCCAGTCCCTGCCAATTATTCCCATAGAGAAAAAGACCGGAAAAGAAGGTTTTTTGGGGATGCTGCTTTCAAGAATCTGTATTTCTTTCGAATTTGTTTCCCATTTAAGGATTAAGTTCTCAACGAGTTTTTTTTCTTCCTCGAGCGGAAAAAAATGACGGGTTTTTTCGTAATTATAGTCTTTCATCAGTGAGTCATTGCATAAATATATATGTTTATGCCCATTTTTAAAGCTTTTTCCCTGAGTTCCTCGGGGTCTTTATACACAGAAGGAGATGCCCATCCGTCTGAAATATTACTGTTATATGTATAAAAGAGAGCCAGTCTTCCTTTTAAAAATAGACCATAACCTTTCGGAGCTCCCTTATAATGTTCGTGTATTTTTGGTAAGCCTTCGGGGAATTCATAGAATACTTTATAAATTTCGTGATCGGTAGGTATTTGTACTAATTTGTGCAGTGGAAAGGCTTTGTTTAACTCTTCTCGAAAATATTCATCCATACCATAGTCGTCGTCTACATAAATGAAGCCTCCGTTCCATAGATAATTTTTTAAATTTTGCAATTCGGATTTTGCAAACTCTATTTTTCCGTGTCCAGTAATGAAGAGAAACGGGTAAGAATATATTTCGGGATCGCTTAAGGATAAAACTATTTCCTTTTTCGGTATTTTTATATTGGTCTTTGTGTTTATTGCCTTTGCAAGATTTGTAATGATATCCGGATCGTTATACCAATCTCCGCCCGAGTATCTTACCCTTACTATTGAAGGGTTCATTAGCGAGAGAATAAAAAGAAAAATCATCTCATCCTCGAGGATGATAAGAGGTTAATATTTCTCTGAGATAATTTCTGTCTACGTGTGTATATATTTGAGTGGTCGAAATGTCGGCATGCCCTAAAAGAAGTTGTACTGTTCGCAGAGTAGCTCCTCGCTCGAGCAGGTGGGTTGCGAAGGAATGTCTGAGTGTATGTGGTGTACAGCTTTTTGTTATTCCGCTCTTGGTAAGGTATTCTTGGAATCGTTTCCACAGACCCATCCTGGAAAGTTTATTTCCTCTTCTTGTAAGAAAAAGAAAAGCGGATTTTTTTTTGTCAAGAACGGGTCGTTCCTCTGTAATGTATTTAATAAGAGCTTTCTTTGCTTTACTTCCAATTGGAATTATTCTTTCTTTACTTCCTTTTCCTTTGACGCGGATGAAGTCTTCCTTTAAAAAAATATCTTCTCTTCGAATACTAAGGAGTTCAGAAACTCTTAACCCGCAGCCGTAGAGTAATTCTAAAATCGCTTTGTCTCTCATAGGATATTTGAAATCGCCGTTTACACTTTCGATTAATTTTGCGATTTCATCAGCGGACAGAAATTTGGGGAGCTTTTTTTCCGCTCGCGGAGATTGAATGTTATTCATTGGAGTTACTTCTATCAGTCCTTCTCCCAGGTGGAAGAGAAAAAACATCCTCAGGGATGATGTTTTCCTTGCTATAGTCGCAGTGGAAAAATTTGAACTATGCAAGCTGCGGAGGTAATTTTTAATATCTTCTCCATCTATATCTTTAATATTTTTTTTTGTGTTTTCTAAAAAAAATAGGACATCACTTTTGTAGCTTTCTACAGTATTGCCGGATAGACCTCTTTCTGCCTGCAGGTAATAAATAAAATCTTTGACAAGATTTTCGGTACTATTCATTTAATTTAAAAGATAGGAGCTCCCAAACAACTGAGTCAGCCGGTATCTCTTTTTTTATAAGGCCTATGTTAGGTGCAAACCATTCATATTCAACTGTGGAATCATTGTCTTCGACGACTGTTCTTTTTAATCTATACACGTTTTCATAGTTTTCCGAATTTACAACTATTGAAGTGTGTATGACCGAATCGACTGATATGCGAAAATCTTTTACGAGTAACTCCTCCCTATAGACTGACGAAAGATTAAATTCTCTTTCCCAGTTTTCGCCCTCAATAGGTGGTAGTAAAAGATATGGTTCATATACTATTCCGAAATCTACTCGTTCTCCTTCGTAAGTAGTAAACAGCTCCCTGATTCTTTTCACAGAACCTGATTTTCTTTCAAATTGATAAACTTCACCGCCTACATCGACCGAAAATAGACTGTCTCCATGTACTAACCCGATATCTTTTACTTCTATCGTGATTTGATAATTGTTATCTCCTTTTACATCGAATAGCCACTCATTTCCTCTTTTTAAGGGGAAATAATCCGCGGTCATTCTTGTGGAAAAGGAATTCTTACATCCTAAAACCAATGCCAAAATCAAGGAAGTCAAAGCCAGGTTCTTCATTAAAAGCCTCTCTTAAGGAAAATCCGATTTGGAAAGTTGAACTTTCTGTTGAAAACAAATATGCGAAACGGACTATAAAAACGGGAAGAAAGCCGCTTTCGGAAGCATCTTCCCTTGTCCTTGTAACTTTTGTTATTCCTATCTCTGGTAGAATCGAAAATTTTCGCCCGAGGAAAAGTTCTTTACCCAAGGATATTCCGTAAAGTCTCACTTCGTAGTCGCTTTTAGTATAGTATGAAGCAATAAGATCGTAGTTAACTTTATATTTTTCTCCAATCATTACGGAAAATCCGGAGGGAGTATCTAATGCGGCTGCACCCTGTGGAACCGAAGAACTTACGAATAAGTTAAAGGCAACGAGCAAAATTATATTCATATCTGAATATTAAAAAACTATTTAAATTTGTCAACAGTTAAAAAACATTTACCACAGAGAATACAGAGATGTTCCGCTGGCGGTTGTCCGCTATTCGCTTTCCGCTAAGCCCAACTCCACACACAATTTTTTACATGTAGAGTATGTAGAATTTATAATTCTAAATTTTTTTTATTTTTTGCGGTTAGCTGTAAGCGGTATGCGGTAAGCGGAAAATTATGGGGTCTTGACTTTTTATCCTTCCAATTTTAGTATAGAAAAAAGGAGGAGATCAATGTTTGGACCCATTGGATGGCCCGAAATAATAATTATATTAATTATTGCCCTCTTATTATTCGGAGCAAAAAGATTGCCTGAAATAGGTAAATCTATGGGAAAAGCGATAAGAGAATTCAAAAAATCTTTTAAAGATGTAACGGATGAATTGGACAACGATGAGTTGAATTCCTCTGAGAAAAAAGAAAAAAAGTAACTTTAATTTAAACTGAAATAATCTTTTCCAGTACGATGAATTTCAAAATATATGATTCGCATTGTCATCTTCAGGACAGAAGATTTAGAGGGGAAGTCGAAGAAGTTATACGTAGCGCCAAGGAATCCGGTGTGGAAAAAATATTGGTTCCCGGATGGGATCTACGTTCAAGTAAAGAAGCGGTAGTTATCACGGAAAAGTTTGATAATGTTTTTGCGGCTTGTGGGGTTCATCCTCATGACGCGAAGTTTTATAATAATAGTGTTGAGAGAGAGATAATAAAACTGTCCAGGAATAAGAACGTTGTAAGCATAGGAGAAATAGGTCTCGATTATTATAGGGATCTTTCTCCGAGAAATATGCAAAAGGAAGTATTCAAGAGACAGCTTAGAGTCGCTGAAGAGAATAATATTCCCGTAATTATACATACCAGAGATTCTATTGAAGATACAATAGAAATAATTTCAAACTTTAAATGTAAGGGTGTTTTTCACGCGTTTGATTATACTAAGAATTTTGCGATGAAAATTATAGAAATGGGTTATTTTATAGGGGTAGGTGGAGTCGTTACCTACCCTAACAGTAAGATATTTTCTTCTATAAAGGAAATTCCGCTTAATTCTGTTTTGGTTGAGACTGACGCTCCGTATTTAACGCCTCACCCGCATAGGGGTAGAAGAAATGAACCCGCATATACAAAATATGTGGTTAAAAAAATCGCGGAATTAAAGTCTAAAAGTTTTGAAGAAGTTGCAGAGAAAACATACAACAATACAAAAAAATTATTTGAAATTTAGAGACTGGCAGGGGATTGAAAAAAGGTTTTTGTACACTTTGCATGTTTTTCAATTAGTTAATGTTTAAGACTCGAGGTTTCAAGGTTTCTAGGTTTCAAGGGTTCAAGTAAAAACAACAAAAAAATCCCTGTGTTCTTTGTGGCTTTGTGCGCTCTGTGTGTTATTTCTTTTCTCTGTGATCTCTGTGTTGAAAAAAGGGGTTGACAAAAAAGAAAATAGTGCTATTTTCTTTGTATAGCAAAGGACTTTGGAAAGGAGGTTTAAAATGATGGATAAAAAAGAGGCAGAAAAAAGTTTGAAGGAGATAAAAAGGCATCTGAGGGAAACAGAAGAAGAGCTAAGGAAAATGGGTGTATGTGCCATAGATATTCATTTCCTATGGGGAATTCTTGCGCTTGTTGGTCTTGCTTTGACGAAATTTTTTTATAATCAGGGAATGTATAATTTAATATGGATTAGCTGGGCTTGTATTGTAAGTGTTTGTACCTTTTTCGGTTACAAAATTGCGAGAAAGATTGCCATGATGACCGGTATTACCTCTTTTGCAGCTAAGCTGACATGTATGGTTTGGGTTGGGATTACTGTAAGTGTTTTTTTGGCAATGTTTATTCTCTGGGCTACCGAATATACGCATTTTTTAGAAAGTGTAATAGCTTTATTTATCGGCATCGGTTTCTTTGTAGAGGCTTTCGTTACATGGAGAGAATTCATTGCTGCGGCTATCCTTTGTTGGTTGGGGGCTATAATTGTCGGTTTCTTCCCGGGATTGGTTAATTTTATTTTTTCCTTTCTCATTTTTGTTACTATGATTATTCCGGCAATTATCGTTAAAATTCGCTATAGAGGAAAATAGATGGAAGATTTTAATCCGGCAGAAGTTAATAAATTGATTCATGCTCCTATAAGGCTTGGGATTATGACTATTTTGAATTCGGTAACCAAAGTAAATTTTCTTTATCTTAGAAAAAAACTTGACGTTACGGATGGAAATCTCAGCAGTCATATGGAGAAATTAGAAGAAGCCGGTTATGTGAGCGTAAAGAAAACGTTTTTGGATAAAAAACCGAATACAATTTATAGGATAACGGAAAAAGGGAAAAAAGCTTTCAGGTCTTATCTGGAACATTTGGAAAAAATCCTTGAAGGAAGCGAAAACTAAAATAAGTAAATTCTTTATTATCTTTCTTTTACCTTTAATACTTAAGAGTAGTACTATTATTGAGGGTAGGGTAGGGAGTGAGACTGGGGGATTCCTGGAAGGGGCAAATGTTTTTCTGGAAGGAACTCTCGATGGAGCTTCCTCGGATAAGGGTGGTAATTTCAGGTTTACGACAGAGGAAACCGGCAAGTGTAATCTTCAGGTAAGAATGATTGGATACGGAGAATTCAGAAAAGAGGTCTTTCTTGAAGGTAAAACTATAAGGATAGAAGCAAGATTAAAAGAAGAAACGCTTAAAGGCGAAGGCGTAATTGTTAGAGCTTCTTCTTTTTCGACGGGTGAAGAAAGCGGTGTTACTTTAACTCCGCTCGAAGTAGTAATGACTCCCGGAGCAGCGGCTGATATTTGCTGGGCTATTAAGTCTTTTCCCGGAGTTCAGCAGGTGGAAGAAGGGGCGGGTTTGTTCGTTAGGGGAG
>CAYRCN010000103.1:0-6241 GCA_964422805.1 uncultured bacterium
ATAGCTATATCAATGGCTCTGTTTGCAACACCAATATCTATATATATAAAAAGTCGCCTTGAAGGCAACTTAATCCCAATTCTTTCGCCCCTAATAATAGCATCCTCTGTATTCGTTGTTATTACTTTATTAATAGTAATTATACCAATCAGATTAGCCAAAAAGAAAATAAAAGAAATTGAGTAGAAGAAGCCCACTAACCGCCTACCGCTCTCCGCCAACCGCTTTACACCCAACCCACCCTCCTTCTTTTTAGCTGAAAGCCGATAGCCGTAAGCTGATAGCTTATATTAAAAGACGCTTACCTTTACGTACTTACCGGGGTTCTTTCTGACATCTTTAAGCAAGCTATCAAGACTGGCTGCCGCCCTCGTTAGATTATTATAGAGTTTTTCATCATAAACAAGCTTGCCCATCGTACCTTTTTTACTGTTTATTTGTTTTAAAGTTAAATCCAATTCTTTTATAGAAGAATCAATATTGTCTATAAGAACCTGAGTCTTATCAAAACTTTTACCACCGCTAACAATGGTTTTCCTCAATTCCTTTCTGTTTTCTTTCAAAAAAAGCTCTAACTCGCTCAACGTAGAACCCAGCTTCTCGAATGTTCCTTCGCCACCGGACATAGTACCACTTAGAGTTGCCATCAAACCCTCTATCTTTTCAGTAATTCCCCCAACCTCTACAGTAGACAAACCTTTATTCGCCGCACCGTGCAAAGTTTTAGAAATGTCAAGAAGTTTATCTGAAGTTCCGGGGTTAACAACGATAGTCTTTGTACCGCTAATCATGGCAACATCCTGAATAGACGCGGTGGCATCTTCTTTTAAAACAACGCTATTCTCTAACCAAACCCTGACCAAAACTCCATTACCTTCCATCTTCATACTAATCACTTTGCCTTTTTTTATACCGTAAACACGTACAGGGTCATCGGTCTTTAAACCGCTAATATCATCATAAAAAATATTCAAATAATATCCGCCTTTCCCAACATTAAATCTCAGCAACCAGAGTTGACCGACTATAAAGAAAACTAAAACCAGAGTTATGAAAACACCCACTTTAATAGCTTTTTCCCTTTTAATCATAAAACCTCCTAACCAAAGACAAGCCTTCCGACAAAAAAGTCGAGAAGCAAAATTAAAATTGTCGAAGATATAACAGCCTTAGTAGTAGCTTCACCCACTCCCTCCGCACCACCTTCCGTCCGTAGTCCGTAATAACAACCCATAATTGTCAATGTAAGTCCAAAAGTCATAGTTTTTATTAAACCGCCATACAGAGTTATAGGATAATAATTCAAACGTACACCTCTCCAATATACAACATTCGAAATATTTAAACTTATTACAGCAAAAAGCCAACCTCCTATGATACCTACGAATTCAGCAATAATTGTAAGGACTGGCAAAATAAAAAGCCCGGCGAACACTCTGGGAACGACCAGGTGTTCTATGGGATTTATAGCGAAAGCTTCGAGGGCGTCTATCTGCTCGGTTACTTTCATCGAGCCCAATTCCGCCGCTATTGAAGAAGAAACCCTTCCGGCTACCACAAGACCTACAATAAGAGGTCCAAGCTCGATTAATAGCGCCTTACACACTGCCATACCAATATACACATCGGGCATATACTGCCGTGCCTGATAATTAGCCTGATAAGCGGTAACCATACCCATAAAAAGGGAAGTAAAGACTACAATAGATATCGATTTGATACCCTGAAAGAACAACTGTTCTAAAAATAAATCGAACTTTCTGATTAAACCCCTTACATTCAAAAAAGTACTGCCAAGAAGGATAAAAACTCCACCTATATATTCCATACTGGAGATTACACTTCCTTTTATTGTTGCCATAGTTTATCTATATAACATTTTTTTGGACAAAGTCAAGAAGAAATTTCTGTACATAAGGAGTACCGGAAATAATAGTACCCTTCAGAATATTATTTCCTCCCATCTCATCCGTTATCACGCCGCCTGCTTCCTCCACCAATATCCAGCCTGCAGCCACATCCCAAGGAGATAAAGCAAATCCAATATCACCATCAATTCTTCCCGCCGCAACTTCTGCCAATTGTAAAGCTGCCGCTCCGAAAATCCTTATCGAATTAACCTCGAGTATTAAATTCTTTAAAGCATCCATAATTTTACCCCTTCTCTCATAAGCTGAAACAGGAATACCAATGGTAACCAATGCTCTATCGAGATTTTTTTGTTCCGAGTGTTTTATTCGTACACCATTCAAAAAAGCTCCCCTACCTTTTTCTGCGGAAAAAACCTCATCCTTAATCGGTTCATAAACGACACCCACTTTAATTTCAGAATTTTCTTCATAAGCAATGGAGACGCAAAAACGCGCTATACCATGCATAAAATTATGAGTCCCATCTAATGGGTCAACAATAAACCTTCCATTACCCGCAATAGCATCTCCCTCTTCAGAACAAATACCTACACCGGGGAAGTTTTTCTGCAACTCACTTTTTATAAATTCCTCGGCTTTATTGTCCGCTTTAGTAACAAAATGACTATAACTTTTCCTCTGAATATCACTTTTTTTCAAGGAGCCATAATAATCACGAATTATATCCCCGGAATCTTTAGCAATTTCAATTATCTTATTTAAAATAACAACCCCCTTCCATTACAAAGAAATTAAATATCAAAATTTAAAAAGTAAAATGACAAATGAAAATGCAAAATCACTTTTATCCTTTAAAAGCGCACAGCTTTTTTTATAATTTTTTAACTTTGATTTGTATTTTTCCATTTTGATATTTGATTTTTTATTTAAGCGGCTTTGCCGCATTATGCTCTAGGGTGAGCTCTTTTGTACTCTTCTTTTAACTTCTCAATGCTTACATGAGTATAAATCTGTGTTGTAGATAAAGATTCGTGTCCCAAAAGCTCTTGAACAGCGCGAAGATTCGCACCACGATTTAAAAGATGAGTCGCAAAGGTGTGTCGCATCGTGTGAGGGCTCATCTGATTTAATGTAGCAACTTTGACTATTGCCTTTTTTACTATACGCTGGAGATCACGCTGCGTTAGTCTTTTTCCGGATTTACTCAGAAAAAGAGCACCATCTTTATATCCTCTTGCCTCGGATATATACCTGCTTAAAGCTTCAAAAGCTGCTCTTGCTACAGGAATAATTCTTTCTTTTTTACCCTTACCGTAAACTCTGATTAATTTACTGCTCATATCAAACCTCGATATATCGAGATTTACCAGCTCGGAAGCGCGAATACCCGTGGCATAAAGTGTTTCAAGAATAGCTTTATTTCTTATATCAAGTTCTTTTTCTAAAGCAAAATCAAGCATTTTTCTCATCTCTTCTTCGGAAAGAAATGAAGGAATGCACCTTTCGGTCTTTGGAGTTTTAACCGAAACAGAAGGATTTCCTTTTATTATCTTATTCATCTCAAGAAACTTATAAAAGGATTTTATAGCAGAAAGCTTTCGGGATACGGACGATTTCTTATACCCATAAGAAAGGAGTTCTCCCATAAATGACCTTATATCTTTTCTGTCAATTTCGGAAATATCGTCTTTTCCTTTTTTCTGCAAGAAAGAACAGAATTCTTCAAGATCCGTCTTATAACTTTTTACGGTAAAATCCGAAAATCTTCTGCGTACTAACTCTTCAATATAATTTTCTATTAACTTATCCATTTAATACCAAAAACAAATTTCTCACACGGAGACACAGAGAACACGGAGATTTTTTTGTTGTTTAAATTAATATTTGAACTTTTATTTGTCATTTTGCTTTTTTATTTTTAATATTTACATTTTCTATGCTACGTTTTAAGTTTCTTCTTTTTAACGGCGGGCAGAAGCAAGTTATTCAGTATTAACCTGTAACCCGGAGAATTCTTATAAAACTCCAGATATGTGGGCGGGTCGCCCACAAGATGTGTATAATCTTCAGGGTCGTGACCTCCCAAAAAAGAAAAACTGCCCTTACCGCACTCTCCATAAACATATCTAACTTCCTTTGTATTTGGAACATCACCTAAAACAATGACATTCATTTTTAACTTATCTCTGTTAAACCCAGTATCCTGACCAAGAAATTCTTTTATTCTTTCAGTATGATTCTGTGTCAAAATAGCGGGAATAATATCTCTTTTAGCCATAAAAGTCCGAAGAAAGAAATAGCTGTTCTTACCCCTTCTTAGTGCGAGATATGTTATATCCACATCCGAATGTTCATAAATATTTATAGATGTTATAATACCTATATTCTTTAAAAAAAGTGTATTATTATAATCCGCTTTTATATTTAGCTTAGAATCAATTCCGTCGCCATCAATTTGCGAAGGAACAATATCCACTCCGTAGAACGCAAGCGCAATATCTAGTGTGATTGGAGCGGAACACATAGCAAATAGAAAACCGCCTTCAGACACATAACGTTTGATAGTCTCTGCAACATCGTGTTTCATCTGCCAAACTTTAGCATAACCCAAGCTTCGAGCTTTTCTCTCGTTAATATTAACAACCTCTCTGTACCAATCCGCATTTACGTAATTTCGATAGAATTTCCCGTACTGTCCGGTAAAATCTTCATGATGAAGATGCAACCAGTCATAATTTATCAGTACTCCTTTAAGAATATCATCGTCCCATATTCTCTCATAAGGAATTCTGGCATACTCAAGCGCAAGAACAACCGCATCATCCCATGGACCTTCTGTCTCCGGTATATAAACCGCGACTTTGGGAGCTTTTTCCAATTTTACTCTTTCCATATTTTCTCTTTCTACAATAGCATAAATATCATTAACCTGATCTTCACTAACCCAGAAGGAAGCTACTCCTCTCTGGTCTGCTTCTTTCTTTATTCCCTCAAGACCGGGTAAAAGAAAACTACCGCCCCTGTAGTTAAGAAGCCACTCGGCGTTAAGCCCCTCTTTTAAAACCCAATAAGTAAGACCATAAGCTTTCAAGTGATCTGTTTGAACTCCATCCATTGGAATAAGTAAACTTGCGATAATTATAAAAAACATATATAAAAAATTACCAATGTTATACAATAAGTCAAGGCTATTTTGAGTATTAGTAGTCAAGCAGGAAGAAAAGCAAGGATTAAGGGTTAGAATAAAAGCTCGTAAGAGAAGCAGGGATTAGTTATAAATACTTACCACTTAACCTGTAATCCTTGGAATTGCATACTTTTACTACTTCTAATCCTGTTTTTAATCTAAGTCCAATTACCCTTGCAATTCTATAATTCAAAAAATCAACAAATTTATCAAGGTTCCGTATAATAAATCACCGTTACATCTCTACTGTTAGCATTTACCACATATATCCTATTCGTACTCGGATTAACGCAGACCAACAATGGATAATCTCCAGCATCAATAGTGGTAGTAGAATCGGTTGCGCCATCAATCACCGTTATATCATCATCAGAAGTATTTACCACATATATCTTGTTTGTACTGGGATTTACACCGATTGCACGAGGGTAATCTCCAACATCAATAGTGGTGGTAGAATCGGTCGCGCCATCAATTACCGTTACATTGTCCGTATAATTATTTGCCACATATATCATATTTGTGCTGGAATTAACACAGATTGCTTCAGGTCCATCTCCAGTGATAATAGTATCGGTAATTGAATTGGTCGCACCGTCTATAACCGTTACATCGTCACCACCGGAATTTACCACATATATCGTGTTTGTGCTCGGATTTACGCTTAACGGTCCAGGGTTATTTCCGACGGCAATAGTGGTGGCCGAATTATCCGATCCATCTATTACCGTTACATTGTCACTGTTATTATTTGTCACATATATCTTATTTGTATTGGGGTTTACGCAAATCTGAGAAGGTCGCTCTCCGGTGGCAACACTGGTCGTGAAATCTGTCGTTCCATCTATCACCGTTACATTGTCACTGTTCTGATTTACCACATATATCTTGTTTGTATTGGGATTTACGCAAATATGAGAAGGTTGATCTCCAGCGGTAATAGTGTTGATAACTAAACTGCTCTCTCCATCTATCACCGTTACATTGTCACTCATTCTATTCGCCACATATATCCTGTTTGTATTGGGATTTACGCAAACCGCAAAAGGGGTACTTCCAACATCAACATTGGTGGTGAAATTCGTCGCTCCATCTATCACCGTTACATTATTATCACCCGCATTTGCCACATATATTCTATTTGTACTGGTGTTCACGCAAATTCCACGAGGATTACTTCCAA
>CAYRCN010000104.1:0-6219 GCA_964422805.1 uncultured bacterium
CTTGACATTGTGACAACAAAAAAAATCCTCTTTGTTTGATTCTTCGAATCTAAGTCGAATAGATAAATAGGGAAATAGTAAAATAGTTCCCCCATCCTCCGATTTTCCCATTTTCCAATTTTTCTAATTTGTTCTTCGTGCCTTAGTGTCTTAGTGGCTACAAATTCCTGAAACAATTCATAAAATGCTTGCGTCGAACAGAATAAAAGAGAGGTAATTATGAGAAAGGCAGCAGTAATAATAAGGTCAGCATTGAAATGTGAAATGGATGGTATAAAAAATAAGGAATTCATAATAATTGGAAGATTTAACTGGTTTCTCGACGCTTATTTAATCGCGTCCAGAATTGAGTCGGAAGGTATAGAATGTTTTCTGCCCGATGAGATGCTTGCCAAATCTTTAAATAATCACTTTATGGGAATTTCTCGGATAAAACTTCAGGTAAGAAGAGAGGATGCTACCAGGGCTATCCGAATATTAAACGACGAACCGTTTGATACTCTTGATGATATATTAATAGAGCCACCTATTAAATGTGAAACAGCGTCATGAGTCATATTTTAGGATTTTGGATTTAGGGGCTAGGATTTAGTAAAAAAACAAAAACTTTGTGTTCTTTGTGATCTTTGTGGTTCAAATATTTTTGAGGGTTGGGCTGACGGCTAAAAAATTCCTTGACATTATCGTAGATTCTTCGAGTCTGAGTTAAATGGTTAAGTAGCGAAATAGGTAAATAGTTCCCCATTTCCCAATTTCCCCATTTTCCAATTTTTCTAATTTGTTCTTAGTGCCTTTGTGGCTAATCCCAATCTTGACAAACTTTTATAAATCTTTACAATTTAAATCATGAAAAGTATAAGAATGCTTCTTCTCATCAGCGGTGTCTATGTCATTTATACCCCTTTTTTTATTTTTCAGTTAATTCCATACATGGATTTTTCTTGGTTAGCTCCTTCTGCCGAATTTACATTTTTTTATCTTGGTATGGCCGGCTCTACTGGTCCCCCTCTTGATATCTTATGTGGTATTCTTTTTTATGTAGCTATATTATTGTTTGTCGGACTAGCGGTTGTAGATTTCCTTTGTGCTTATTATATATACAAAGGAAGTAAGCTATTTAAGAGAATCGCTTCTTATCGCTCACTTATTACATGTATTTTCGGTATTTGTCTCATCGTAATAGATAAATTTGTTTTTGTTCCACTCTATATAACTTCATGGTCTTTTATGACTGAAGGGTTTATTTATTTCTTCTTCTATGGAACTATTTTTTCCCTGTTGATGACGAATGAACGGATGGATGGTTAATAGATTAACATTCCCGGACCTTGAAAAATAAACATAGTCATCAGTCACCAGTCTCTAGTCATTGGTCAAAACTTAGCCTTTGGCTGTTAGCTTAGAAACAAGAAGGAAAAACCTGTGGGCTCTGTGTTTATGTTAGGGTATAGTATTTGGGGTATAGGGTATAGTAAATATTAAAAAAATCCTGTTAATCTGCGTTTATCTGCGCCCTAATTCCAATCTTGACATTGAATATTTTCCTTGGTATGTTATACAAGAATAAAAATGAATATGAGAAAAGTATTTTTTGTGATAATCTTCATAATGCTAAGTAGCTGCGAAAAAGACGAGTCCGACCCTATTGATGACAACACTTCAAGAGATGATGATGGCATAACACTTAATATTCCGCTTGGCGGAAGTTTGCAAAATCCGGCATTCTCACCCGATGGAAATTCTATAGTTTTTACAAGATTTAGGAATGGATATAACGAAGAACCTGCCGACCTCTTTATTTATAATCTTCAATCGGGACAGCTTACAACATTAGTATCAGACGGAAGCGGAAATGTAAACCTTCCGGGAGCGACATGGAACGACTCCATTAATTCTATTGTCTTTTCTTCGTCACGGGATCCACACGACGAAATTTACATAATATCGGAAAACGGCACAACTGGAGACGAAGTAAAATTAACCGATAGAAGAAGTACTGTTGCCTACGAACCCTCAATAAGTCCGGATGGACAATGGGTGGTTTTTGAATCACACGAATTAGATGTGGAAGATAATGGAATTATTACAAAATACAAAATTGATGGGAGTTCCGCGTATATCGGGCTAACTTCCTCAACTGATGATTGCCGTCAACCAAATTGGTCGCCAAATGGAGATAAAATTCTGTATCAAAAATTTGAAAACACACAATGGGACATCTGGATTATGGATACAGACGGAACAAATAAATTTAAAGTAACGCAAGGAGCCGGCGATAAAACAGATGCTTGCTTTACGCAAGACGGACAATATATCATATTCAGCACCGATTTTGAGTTGGAGTTAGCGAACATTTACAGAATACCAATTACGGGGGGCACTCCGGAACGGCTTTCAAATTATAGTGGTTATGATGGAGCTCCTTCGATTTCTTCGGATGGCACAAAAATTATTTTTGAATCTTTTGACGGTTTTCCTGATGGCTCAGAGGGAACGTCAATAACACTTCTGAATTTATAATAAAAAATTGAGGGATCAGCTACTGTTTCTTGAATTTCCTGAAACCTAATACCCAATACCTAACACCTTAAACAATCTTGACATTTCCTCCTTCTTTCGTTACGATTTATAATTATGAAAATAAAAATAGAAAGCATAGAGGATGTCGGAACTGTTATTGGTAAAATGCATGATTCAGAGTTTGAAGAAGAGGACTTTGGCTTTGACTCAAAAAACGAAACATTTTTTCTCAGATCTTACTCGTCTAAAGTTTTAAACAAAGAAAGAAAAGAATTTTACCTGGAAATTTATAATGTAAAAAAATATAATCTTTTAAATTTAGATAAGACCAAGAAAGGCAAAGCAACAGGAGGCATATTCAACACCATCGATATAGGACATAACGGCCTTAAATTATCTATAATAAGTCAGGATTTAAACATTGTATTACGGTTGAGCAAACTCAAAGGAATTCTTAGAATTAAAAGCAAAAAATAACCTTTATGTCTTAGTACCTTTGCGGCTAAAAAATTCCTTGACAATATTTTTCAGTAGTTGGAAGTTGGTAGTTAGAATAAAACAACAACAAAAAAATTCTTTGTGACCTTTGAGAACTTTGTGGTTAAATATTGTTTTGGTGGTTGGGTTGGGGTTTTTACTTCTGCTTTTTGCATTCTATTTTAATATCCTCCTTGACTTAAAAACGTTCAATACTATTATCATAAAGGAAGAAAGAGGCTATTAATTTGCATATTAAAACTATAAGGAGGTATGAGTGAAAACAAGGTTTTTTCTAATAATTACTATAATAATTCTTTCTATTAGTTACTGTACCCCTAAAGACAGTTACAATTTTACAGAAACTTTTGAGGATTTCGGATTATCTATGCGCCACCCAAAATTTGAAAAATTAGAATCTTACGGATTCGACCAAAAGAATTCACCTGCGACTAGTATATCAGGCGTATTGATGGGTGGTACAAAAGAACACACCATAACTACGTTCTGGTTTACTAATCCTTTTCCGGGAGAAATAACTCCCGAAGAAGAATACGATAATATGAAACTAAGACTTGATTTCGAAGTCGGTCACTGGGAAAGAGCAGAAGAAGATTTTAAATCAAATCCTGGTAAATATTTTACTTCGCCTATGAACCACAGAGTATTCTATCAGACATGGTCATACAAAAACGGACCTGATAGAGTCTACGGTGTAACTGCGGTATGGTACTGCAAAGAATCGAAAAGAATATTCCAGATCACAATCCTTAATAAATATGATAATAATGAAAACCTGGTTATCGAATATCTTAATGGTTTCAAGTGCCACAAATAAATGGATATAGGAAAGGCTTTGTTTCTTGAATCTCGTAGATTCTCTTAATCAATTATTTTGTTTTAATTTAGACGAAGGAGGGAACGTATAATGAAATCAATATCGATTAAACTCGGATATTGGACATCTCTGATTTGCATTGCTACTTTTGTTATCTGGACAATCTGCTTCGTGGCAATCTTTAAAGTAAATCCCGTTTTTCAGTGGACAAACCTTGCTGATTATATAGACTATACAAATAATTATAATCAGTCGTTAAAGTATTTAGCCCAATTTACAATGCTGCTATTCGCTCCCGCGTTTTTAATAATGCTGCACAGCATAAACGACTATGCGTCAGAAGATAAAAAAATCTTGAGCAGAATCAGCGTTTCTTTCGCGACAATATTTGCCGCTTGCATAGGCATTCACTATTTTGTTCAAATTAGCTCAGTTAGACTTAGTATTGCCAAAGGACAAATTGCCGGACTGGAACAATTTATTCAAGGAAACCCAACATCGGGTATTGCAGGAATAAATCTTGTTGGCTGGACTTTGTTTTTCGGTTTATCCTGTCTCTTTATAGCACCTATATTTACAGGGAGCCGACTGAACAAAGTTATTAAATATGCGTTTATATCTAACGGAATCATTTGCGTCCTGGGAGGAATAGGTTATGTGTTAGATAACATTGTTTTAATCTTTCTCACCCTGAATTTTGGAATGGGAGCAGCGACTTTGACTGCAACAATTGCGCTGCTTGTATTTTTTAGACGACTTTCTTTTAAAGTAAAAATATAGTCAATAGTCATTAGCCAAATTTTAGGATTTAGGATATAGGATTTAGTGAAAACAAACAAAAGAATCTTTGTGTTCTCTGTGGGCTTTGTGTGAGATTATTGTTTAGGAGTTTATGGGTTTCTATGGGCGATTTCTTCCAGCATTTCCATCTGGATTTCTTGAATTTCCAGTAGTCTTTGCCATTGATACATAAGTAAATGGTCAATTTTTTCATGCAATTGACGGACTTCTAATTCGGCTTTAAGGTTGACTCGATAATCGTATTCCGCTTGTAAACGGTCTCTTGATGCCTGGCGGTTTTGGCTCATAAGGATTATCGGAGCCTGGATTGCAGCAAGACACGAAAGAACCAGGTTAAGAAGAATGAAGGGGTATGGGTCAAATGGCTTTAAAATAAATACAATAGAATTTATGCTCATCCAGATGATAAGAGTAGCAAAAAAGATGGAGATAAATTTCCAGCTTCCGGCAAAATCGCTTAATTTATCAGACATACGTTCCCCGGCTGTCAACTGTCGCTCAAATTCAAGATTGAGGTTTTTAGACAGAATTTCTTGTTCTTTCATACTTCTCATGACATCTTTTTCTAATCGTGAAAGTTCGCCTTTTTCCGTTTCAAGGACATTCGTGATATATTCTTCTCTGAAATTGTTGAGGTCGGTGTTACATATGTAACCTTCCGATGACCAATCAGGATATTTTTTGCGAATAACGTCTACGATTGGTTTTCGTATTAACTGTGCCGGTATAACCTCAGTCAGTTTCTTTTTTTCTTTACAGATTTGACATAAAACTTTTTTTTCTTGTTTCTTTTCCATAATACAGCTACCTCATAATTATAATTGTTAAAATTATTGTTCTTTTGTATTTATTTTATCTTTAAAATGTTTGAAAGTCAACCACATAATTTCCGGTTTGTAGTTTTTTTCTATTGTTGCAATCCTGTATTTTAATTTTTGTTTTCCAGTCAATTATGTTATTGAATTTCTTTGTTTTTATGATGGTTCTATAATTGCTATTTATTAGTTTTGAACTATAATAAATAAATGAGTTTCTTTTCGTATAATTTCAAAAGATTGAAAGATAAGTTAATGATTTTGGTAAAAATTAACAACACTCCAAGGCATATAGCTCTTGGAGTCGCTATAGGAGTTTTTATCGGAGTTACTCCTCTCTATGGATTTCACACAGTTATTGTAATAATAATGGCTATGCTGATTCCTAGTACTAACAAAATAGCTATATTGATAGGTTCAAATATTTCGATTCCTCCTACTGCTCCATTTATTAGTTGGGGCGGATATGAGATAGGGAGAATAATTCTGGGTGGTAAATATCCTGCAATCAGGTGGACATATTTAAAACATTTCCATTACAGTGACATTAAAGAAATTTTATTTCCATTGTTTCTGGGAAGCTTTATATTGGGTTTAATTCTTGCATTATGTTTTTATTTTATAACACTTATCCTTGTTGAGAGATTTAGAAAAGCCAGATGGAGAAGAAAATTATAGTCAGAAAATTTTCAAAAATAGATAGAAAAGATGTCAGGCGGATAGCCTGCGAGACTGCTTTTTGGGGAAGCTCAAGATATGAATTTTTCG